>DASPIF010000249.1:0-3230 GCA_035629255.1 Actinomycetota bacterium
AGGCGGAGCTGGCCGACGGCCTTCGTGTGGATCTGGCAGATGCGCGACTCGGTCACGCCGAGGATCTCGCCGATCTCGTTGAGCGTGAGGCCCTCGAAGTAGTACAGGGTCACGACGATCTTCTCGCGCTCGGACAGTGAGTTGATCGCGGCCGCGAGGAGCCCACGCGTCTCCTGCCCCTCGAGACCGAGCGTCGGGTCCCCGTGACGGTCGGCGAGCGTATCGAGCAGCGAGACCTGCTCGCCGCGGTCACTGCCGACCGAGAGCATCTCGTCGAGCGCGAGGACCGAGACGAACGAGATCTGGTTGATCACGTCGTGCAGCTCGGACAGCGAGACGCCGAGGCGTTCGGCCACCTCCTGCTCGATGGGCGCGCGCTTGAGCATCGTCTCGAGGTCCGCATACGCCTTCTCGATCTCCCGCGCCTTGAACCGCACCGAACGCGGGACCCAATCCATCGCGCGCAGCTCGTCGATGATCGCGCCCTTGATACGCGGGATCGAGTACGTCTCGAACTTGTTGCCGCGCGCGGGCTCGAACTTCTCCAGCGCATCGATCAGACCGAACATCCCGTAGGACACGAGATCCGCGTGGTCGACGCTCGCGGGCAGACCCGTCGCGACGCGGCTCGCGACGTACTTCACGAGCGGCGCGTAATGCAGGATCAGCCGTTCGCGGGCGCCGGCGTCGCCGCTCCCCTTGAACGAGACCCAGATGCGTTCGAGCTCCGCCGCCGCGGCCGCGTCGGCGGGCGTCGTGACCTTGGCGGGCTTCGAGGTCTTGGCGCCGGCGGCCTTGGTCCCCTTGGGCGGCTTCGAGCCGCCGGCGCGATCGGCCGTGTCCTTCGTCGTGCTCGAGGTCTTCGGCATCAGGCTCTCGGGTGGCTCTGTCGGTAGGCGTCGAACAACCGCGATCGCGTCACGTGCGTGTACCGCTGGGTGGTCGCGACGCTGGCGTGACCGAGGAGCTCTTGGACCGCTCGGATGTCGGCTCCTCCTTCGAGCAGGTGGGTCGCGAAGCTGTGTCGGAGCGTGTGCGGCGTGACCCGCCGGCCGCTGAGCGTGCTGCCCCCGTATCGTCCCACAAGCCGTCTGATGTCGCGCACACCGAGCGCTCCCCCGCGGCGGTTCAGGAACATCGCCTCGACCGGCCCGGCCTCGAGCTCCGGACGCCCGTCCGCGAGCCAGGAAGAGACGGCCTCGGCGGCGGGATCGGAGACCGGGACCTCGCGTTCCTTGGCCCCCTTCCCGAAGACGAGCACCCGTTGTCGGTCGAGGTCCACGCTCTGCACGGCGAGACCCGCGACCTCGCTGACGCGCAGGCCGGATCCGTACATCAGCTCGAGGACCGCGAGATCGCGCAACGCGACCGCCCGACGGGTGGGTTCGTCCTCATCCCCCGGTCTATCGGCACGATCGCCGGCTCCACGGAGCGGCGCCTCGACGAGGGCGTCCGCCTCGCCGCGGCGGAGCACGACGGGCAGCCGCGAGATCACCTTCGGCCGGCCGAGCAGCGCGGATGGGTCGTCGGAGACCCCGCCCGTGGACGAGGCCCATCGGTAGAACGTGTGGATCGCACCGACCCGGCGGGCGATCGAGGCGCGCGCATACCCGCGGCTCGTGAGCTGGGCGAGGAACCGCCGCAGCTCGGTCAGGCTCGCGCCGGCGAGTTCGGATCCGCCCCGCGAGAGGAACGTCGCGAGCTGCGTGACGTCGCGCCGGTACGCGACGACGGTGCTCGCGGCCAGATGACGCTCGAGCGCGAGGTGGGAGGCGAAGCCCTCGATCAGGGCGACGTCGGCAGGGGGAAGGCGGATCTCGGTCTCCATGCGGGCGGCTCCTTGTACCAACCGCGGTGCCGACGTTCAAGCGTCCGCGCTCGACGTCCTAGCATCGGTGCGTGATGGATCTCGACCTGATCGTGACGCCCGGGCTCGGCGACAACAGCTACGTGCTGTCGGTGGACGGCGAGGCGGCGGTGATCGACCCGCAACGCGACGTCGAAAGGGCGATCGACACGGCGACGTCGCGCGGCGCCCGGATCCGCTACGTGCTCGAGACGCATGTGCACAACGACTACGTCTCGGGCGCCGCCGAGCTCCACGCATCGACCGGCGCCGAGATCGTGGGACCCGCCGACGCCGCGTACGTGTTCGCGTACCGGCCGATGCGAGAGGCCGACGAGATCGCGCTCGCGGGCGTGCGACTCGTCGCGATGGCGTCGCCCGGCCACACGCCGGAGCACACCTCGTACCTCGTCTTCGCCGACGGCGACGAACCCGTCGCCGTGTTCTCGGGCGGGAGCCTGATCGTGGGCGGCGCCGGTCGCACCGACCTGCTCGGGCCCGACCACGTGGACGAGCTCGTCCGCGCGCAGTTCGCGACGATGCGCCGGTTCGCCGAGCTGCCCGACGGTGTCGCCGTCCTGCCGACGCACGGCGCGGGCAGCTTCTGCGCGGCACCTCCGCCGACGGACGAGCGGACGTCGAGTCTCGAGTCCGAGCGCGTTTCGAACCGCGCGCTCGCGACGACGGATGAGGCAACGTTCGTCGAGGAACAGCTCCGCGACCTCCCGGATCATCCGGCCTATTACGCGTGGATGGCGTCGTTGAACCAGGCGGGCCCGCCCATCGTGGGCTCGATCACGATCCCGCCACCCGTCACGCCGGATGCGTTCGCGCGCGCGATGTCCGCCGGTGCGTTGATCGTCGACGCGCGCGAGGGCGCCGAATTCGCCGCCCGTCACATCTCCGGGTCGCTCAACGTCCCCCTCGAGGCGACGTTCGCGACGTACGTCGGATGGCTCGTCCCGCGCGAGGCACGTCTGCTCCTCGTCGTCGACGACGTCGACGCGCTGCGCGAGGCGACGACGCAGCTGCTGCGGATCGGGTACGACCGCATCGAGGGGCATCTCGTCGGCCTCGACGCGTGGACGGCCGCGGGGCTCCCGGCCGCGTCGTACGCGACGGTCTCGGTCGACGAGCTCGCGCGCGAGATCCGCGCGGGATCGGAGCCCGACCTCGTCGACGTCCGCCAACGACACGAGTGGCGCGAAGGCCACGTCGACGGATCGCGGCATCTGTTCGTCCCCGACGTCCCCGCGGCGCTGTGATCCTTCGCTCGCGACCGTGTCACGACCGTCGTGTGCGCGAGCGGGTTCCGCTCGGCGATGGCGGCGAGCCTGCTCGATCGCGAGGGCGTCCCGGTGCGCCTGGTCGTGAGATCCGGCGT
>DASPIF010000250.1:0-8487 GCA_035629255.1 Actinomycetota bacterium
CCCATGGCGAGAGCCCGAAGGACATGGGGATCATCCTCGCGAGCTACGGCCACGGCATCGCGATCCGGCACGACCTGATCCCGTACGAGGGCAACGCCTACATGCGCGAGGTCGCGCGGTGGGCGGAGGTTCCCATCATCAACCTTCAGTGCGACGTCGACCATCCGACGCAGACGCTGGCCGACCTGATGACGATGCGCGAGCACCGCGGCGAGGACCTCCGAGGCATGAAGGTGGCGGTGAGTTGGGCGTTCGCCCCGTCGTACGCGAAGCCGTTGTCCGTTCCGCAAGGCTTGATGATGCTGCTCCCGCGGTTCGGGATCGACGTCGCGGTCGCGCACCCGCCGGGCTTCGACCTGATGCCGGAGACCGTGCAGAGGGCCACCGCCGCCGCCCGCGAGGGGGGTGGATCGATCTCGTTCACCCAAGACATGGACGAGGCGTTCGAAGGAGCGGACGTCGTCTACCCGAAGTCGTGGGGCCGGCTCGATCTGTTCACCGACGAGCCCGCCGCGCTCGCGGACGCGGCGAGGTACCGGGACTGGATCTGCGACGAGCGCCGGATGGATCTCGCGAAGGACGACGCGCTCTACATGCACTGCCTGCCGGCGGACCGGGGGACCGAGGTCACGGACGCGGTGATCGACGGGCCGCACTCGGTGGTGTTCGACGAGGCCGAGAATCGGCTGCACACCGGTAAGGCGCTGATGGCACTGACGATGGGTTGAACGTCGCGCATCGCCGTTGGCTGGCCCGCCTGGATTCGAACCAAGACTAACTGATCCAGAGTCAGTCGTGCTGCCGTTACACCACGGGCCACCGCGTGACCGAAGCCACGCGGGAGACGCTACCACGGGGTCTGAGCACGATCGGCCCGGCGATCGTGAGCTGTTCGTCTCGGCGAGTGGCCCTCGCAGCGACGCGTTCCACTACCGTCGCCCACGCATCGATCCTCCGGAAGGGAGGCCGAATGCGTCGCAGAGGTGAAGGCGTCGTCCGCATCCTGAACGTCCTGTCGTGGGTCGTCCTGATCCTCGGAGTCCTCACGACGGGCCTGTTCGCGTTGAACAGCGTCGGCAGGGTATGCGTCTCCGGACCGGGAGCCCGCCAGGTCTGCCAGAACGTCGTCCACATCGGGTCCAGCCTCCTGGCCTTCGTCATCCCGCTCCTCTACACGATGTTCGCGTGGGCCGTCGTCAAGGCGCTCGCGCTCATCCTGCACAACTCCATCCAGATCCGGGCTCGGCTCGAGGACTCGAACGTTCCGCGCTAGACCCACGGATGGTCCTGGTGGCCGCTCGAAGCGCTCGCGGCGTCGAAGTGGGGGGCCGCAGCGGCCCGCTTGACCGGAGCGCCTTGTCGGCTCGACGATGACCGTGGCCACGATCAGGGAGGTGCTCTGCCGTGTTCGGACGGATGACAACCATCGAGGGGTCGCCCGAGACCGTTGAACCGGCCCTGGCGATGCTCCGAGACGAGGTCGCTCCCGGCGTACGTCAGATGGACGGGTTCAAGGGCATGATCGCGCTCGCCGACCGCTCGACCGGCAAGATGATGGCCGTCACGCTCTGGGAGACGGAAGACGCGATGAAGGCGAGCGAGGAGGGCGCCAACCGGCTGCGCGCGTCCACGTCCGACGCGACGTCTGCTCGCATCGCCTCGGTGGAGCGTCTCGAGGTCGTTTTCGACGAGCGCATGTAGCGACGCGGTACCCACTCGGGGTCCATCCGACCGAGAGACGCTCTTCGTCCCTTCGCCGCCGAAGTAAGGGAGGTGTGTCGTGCAAGATCACCATCCCGTCGCCGAACGGAGCAAGGCTGTCGTCAGGCGGTTCATCGAGGAGGTTCAGAACCAGAAGAACTGGGATGCGTACGACGAGTTGAACGCCCCGGGCTTCGTGAACCTCAGCGCACCTCCTGGGTTACCGAACGACCTCGAGGGCGGCAAGATGTTCCTCGGTGCATTCCTGAACGCGTTCCCGGACGGTCACGTCACCGTCGACGACATGATCGCCGAGGGCGACCGCGTCGTGACGAAGAAGACGTTCGCGGCGCCACACGGGCGAGTTCATGGGGATCGCGCCGACCGGGAAGCGGGTGGAGCTCCAATACGTCGACATCCTCCGCTTGCGCGACGGTCGCATCATCGAGCACTGGTTGAGCATGGACCAGCTCAGCTTCCTGCAACAGCTCGGCGTGGTCCCGTCCGAACGGTCCGGAGACCTGAGGAAGAGCTCCTGACCGGATCGCGCTCCGACGTTCGGCAAACCGGGAGAGAGCGATGGAATATCTACGCGACGCCGGCGCCGATACGAAGCCACGGATGCGCGAGTCCTACACGCACGTCGTCCAGGGCTCGGTCAAGATCGAGCTGTTCCAGGCGGCGGTTCCCCCTCCAAGGACTAGAGACCTTCGCCGGACGCGGGCAGGCCTTGCCATCACGACATCTCGTCTCCGATAATCTATCGGCCAGTCGGCCTACAGAAGGAGCTGTCGTATGCGGAGCCGGAAGCGACTGATCATCCTCGGCGCGATCGTCGCGGGCCTCACGGTCCTCGGTGCGGCCGTCGCCACCGCCGGCGGGATGGACAGCGACGAGGCCCTCACGGGCTCGACGTTGGATCAGGCGACCGACGCCGCTCTCGCCGAGGTCGGAGGCGGCACCGTCGTCGATAGCGAGACCGGTGACGACGGAGCGGCCTATGGGGTGGAGGTTGCGCGCGACGATGGGAGTGTCGTGGAGGTCAGCCTCGATGAGAACTTCGACGTCGTAGGATCGGAACCCGACGCCGACGAGCCGAACGACGGCGCGGACGAGCCGAACGACGACTGAGCTCGCGTCCCGACAGCGTCGGGGATCCGCTGGACGGCCCGGCGTCGAGATGGCCCGGGTCGCTCGTGATGACGATCCACCACGTGCCAGCGGTCGTCGGTGCGATCAGGCGGGCTCTTCGCCAAGGTCGAACGTCGATGCACCGGGCGGCACGTTCGGCTCGAACGAATCGAGGATGTCGAGGAATCCATCGCGCTCGGCGTCCCACTCACCCGGCGGGAAGATCGCGGCCACGAGGTACCCCGTCCCGCCGGCGCCGAGCGTCAGCGCCGCGGCGATGCTCGCCGTCGGCGCCCCGTCCTGCGTGACCGTCGCGACGATCAGCCGGCCGGGGAAGCCGGCGACGCGGATCGGGTCGTCCTGGTCGACGTCGATGGCGGGGTCGCCGGTGAGGAAATACAGCGACATCGCATCGAGGTCGTCGAACGTGTCCGTCGTGAACGCGAACGCTTCGTAGATCGTCTGGTCGTCGGCCGCCTGCTGCTGTTGCAGCATCCCGCCGCCGAAGCCGGCGGTGGGAGCGGGGCTGGGCGCCGGCGGCGACGCGATCACGCCCGTGAGCAGGCCCGGGCCGGTCGCCGCCGGCTGTGGAGGGGTCACCTGGATCGAGTTCACCGACGGCAGGCTGGTGGTGAAGTGACCCTCCGGGTCGTAGTACGTCGTGAGGGCTCGCCCTCCGGCATCGCCGCACGCGGCGAGGCCGAGGCACGTCATCGCGACGAAGACGGCTCGTCTCAAGGTTCGGTCATCGTCGCACGGGGGTAGGCGATTGACCATGGACGTTTGAGCCCCTTACGTTGCAAGGGGTCGACGCGGGGGAGGCGCCGTTGAACAAGAACGAGCTCGTGGCCGAGGTCGCCAAGCGGACGGGAGCGAGCAAGGCGGAGGTCGCTCGGACCGTCGACGCCTCGATGGACGTGATCCGCGAGGCCGTCACCAAGGGCGACCGGGTCTCGCTCGTGGGGTTCGGGACGTTCGAGCGCAAGCGACGCAACAAGCGGATCGCTCGGAACCCGCGGCAGCCGGAGACGCCGATCGTGGTCCCGGCCCGCGACCTTCCTTGGTTCACCGCGGGCAAGGAGTTCAAAGACATGACCGCGGCGCGCAAACGCCGCTCGAGCTCCCGGTGAGCGGCTAGAGGGTCACGAGACGCAGGGTGCGCGCCACCCGGCGGTCACGCTCGTCGATCAGGTCGAACCGGACCCGTTGACCGATCCGCAGATACCGGACGCCCGCGCCCTCGAGCGATGTGGCGTCGATCGCCACCTCGCTCGCGTCATCGAGCAGGAGCGAGCCCGACCGCGATCCGTCGTCGAACGTCTTCACGGTCCCCTGTGGCATCCGGCCTCCTAGGCGATGCTTCGGAGCCGAGCGCCGAGGTCCATCTGGACGCAGACCTCCCGCGTCCGCCCGCGGCGCCCCTCCGACAGCAGCGTGAGGATATCGCCGGGACGGTCGAGGTCGAACGCGAGCTCCGGGCGATCCACGACCGAGACGGGAAGCCCGCGAGCTGCGGCCAGCTCCTGGTGCCGACGGAACGACTCCGGACCGAATCGAGACGCGATCGCTCGCGGGGGGCGTCGGAGCAACAGGCTCGTCCCGGTGCCGTCCGACGCGGGCGCGAGGACGATGGCGCCCAGCGTGTGGATCGCCACGTGAAGCGCGTCGGGGGTGACGAGCGGGAGATCGCCGGGCATCACGGCGAGCGCGTCCGCGTCGGCCTCTTTGGCCATCGTCTCGACCTGGCGGACGGCGGCGGAGAGCGGGCCTTTCGCTTCCGGCACCGGCCTCGCGCCTCGTCGCGCCGCGATCTCCAGCGCGACCTCGTCGGGGGACACGACCCAGGTCTCCCATCCGGCGATCTCGAGCGTGACGTCGAGCATGTCCTCGAGCATCGCGAGCGTCAGCGCCCCGCGCTCGAGCGGCGACAGCGCGGGCGCGAGCCGCGACTTCGCGCGGGACAGGGATTTGACCGGGATCGCGAGGACCCGCATGTCGCCAGGCTAGCGTGGCCGCCGCCGTCGGCGACCGAACGGATAGCATCCGGCGCGCGACGAGCGCACCGCGCTCGCGGGAGGCCGCGCTGGAGCCCTGGTATCGCGTGCTCGAGACCGCGCTGCTGCCGCCGGTCAGGCTCTGGTTCAACTGGCGGCTCGAGGGCCTCGACCGGATCCCGGCGAGCGGCCCCGCGATCGTGGCCGGCAATCACCTGTCGTACCTCGATCCGTTCGCGCACGGGTCGTTCGTCGTCGCGGCGGGCCGGCGGCCCCGATTCCTCGCCAAGCGGGAGCTGCTCGACGCGCCGGTCGTCGGAGCGGCACTGCGGGCCGCCGGCCAGATCCGCGTCGATCGTGGCGCCGGGGCAAGTTCGCTCGACGAGGCCGCGCGAGCGCTGGCGGAGGGCGAGGTGATCGTGCTGTATCCGGAGGGGACGACGACGATGGCCAACCCCGACTTCACTCCAGGTCCCGGCAAGACCGGCGCGGTTCGGCTCTCGCTCGCGACCGGCGTCCCCATCCTGCCGGTCGCGACGTGGGGCGGACAGTACGTGTGGCGTCGATCGGGACGGCAGAGCCTCGCGTTCGGCCGGCCGATCTGGGTCCGCGCCGGCGCGCCGTTCGACCCGCGCGCGCACTCGACGGGGGGTGCGACCCCCGACGAGCCGAACGTGCGCGAGATCACGGAGGCGCTGATGACCGAGCTGCGTGAGCTCGTGCGCGGTCTCGCCGAGACCTATCCCGCCCGCTGGCGCGACGGATAGCATCCGGCGATGGCCGAGGACCAGGTCGGGAAGGGCTTCTCGACACGCGCGATCCATGGCGCGCGCACGCCACCGATCGAGCAGGACACGCCGAGCGTCCCGATCTTCCAGACGTCGACGTTCCGGTTCGACACCGCGGACGCGTACGCCGAGACGATCTCCTTCCGGCGCGCGGGCTACACGTACACCCGCGGCTACGGCAACCCGACGGTCCTCGCGTTCGAGCGCCTGATGGCCGATCTCGAGCGCACGGACGCGGCGTTCGGCTTCGCGAGCGGGATGGCAGCGATCCACACGACGCTGACGGCACTCGCAGCGTCCGGTGATCGGATCGTCGCGAGCGCCGAGCTGTACGGCGGAACGCATTCCCTCCTGAAGACGCTGATGCCCCGGTACGGCATCGAGGTCACCTTCGTCGACGCGTCGGACCTCGAAGCCGTCCGTTCGGCCCTCCCCGGCGCGAGCGCGTTCTACTGCGAGACGCTCGCGAACCCCAACGTCGCCGTCGCCGATCTCGACGCGCTCGGCGCCGCGTGTCGCGACGCGGGCGTCCCGGCGGTCGTCGACAACACGTTCGCGTCGCCCTACCTCTGCACGCCCGCCCGGTTCGGGTTCGACTTCGTCGTGCACTCCGCGACGAAGTACGTGAGCGGGCACAGCGATGTGATCGCGGGCGTCGTCTGCGCCTCCGAGGAGGGCATCCGGCGCGTCCGCGACATCGCGATCGAGACGGGAGGCACGATGGCGCCGTTCGAGGCATGGCTGTGCCTGCGCGGTCTCGCGACGCTCGAGCTCAGGATGCAGCGGCACACGACGACGGCGGTCGCGGTCGCGGCCGCGCTCGAGGGCCATCCGAAGGTCGAACGCGTCCATCATCCCTCGCTGGCGTCCCACCCCCAGCACGAGCTCGCGCGCCGACAGCTCCCGCGCGGCGCGGGCGGGATGATGGCGTTCGAGGTCGCGGGGGGTCTCGACGGCGGACGGCGGTTCTGCGACGCGCTCGAGCTCGCGTGGGTCGCGGCGAGCCTCGGCGGCACGCAGACGCTCGTCGGGCACGCCGCGTCGACGACGCATCGTCAGCTGGACGCCGAGGCGCGACGCGCGGCCGGCGTCGCCGACGGCCTCATCCGGGTCAGTGTCGGGCTCGAGGATCCCGACGACATCGTGGACGACCTTCAGCGCGCGCTGGAGAAGGCGTGAGGCGACGCGTCGCCGTCGTGTTCGGCGGCCGCTCCGCCGAGCACGAGATCTCGGTGATCAGCGCGCGGTCGGTGATCGACGCGTTGGATCCGCAGCGGTACGACGTCGTCGCGATCGGTGTCACGAAGGAGGGTCGGTGGGTGCACCTGCCGTCGGGGCCGCCCCCGATCGCATCCTCGGACGTCCCGGATGCGCTCCCCCGCGTGCTGGACCAGCCGGGCGCCGAGATCGCCCTCGACCAGGAGCCGGGTTCGCGCGCGCTCGTCTCGCCCGACGGCGCGCGGACGCAGATCGACGTGGTGTTCCCGGTGATGCACGGACCGTTCGGCGAGGACGGCTCGATCCAGGGGTTCCTCGAGATGGCGGGCGTCCCCTACGTCGGAGCGGGCGTGCTCGCATCGGCCCTCGGGATGGACAAGGCCGTGCAGAAGACGCTGTTCGCCGCCGCCGGCATCCCGGTCGTCGAGCACGAGGTCGTGCACGAGCGCATGTGGGAGGAGGACCCCGACGGCGTCGAGGCGCGCGCCGCGCACCTGGGGTACCCGCTGTTCGCCAAGCCCGCGGCGCTCGGGTCGTCCGTCGGCATCTCGAAGGTCGCAGGGCCCGAGGGCCTCCGCCGCGCCCTCGAGGAGGCGTTCCGCTACGGCCGCAAGGCGCTCCTCGAACGCGGCGTCGAACAGGCGCGCGAGATCGAGTGCGCGGTCCTGGGCAACGACGATCCGGTCGCTTCGATCGCGGGCGAGATCGTGCCGCGCGGCCACACCTTCTACGACTACGAGGCCAAGTACCTCGACGCGCACGGCGCCGATCTGCTGATCCCCGCCGACCTCTCGCCGGAGACGCTCGAGGAGGTCCAGCGGCTCGCGGTCGCCGCCTTCCGGGCGATCGACGGCGCCGGGATGGCGCGCGTCGACTTCTTCCTGACGGCGGACGAGCGGATCTACCTGAACGAGGTCAACACGATCCCGGGGTTCACGCAGATCTCGATGTATCCGAAGCTCTGGGAGGCCTCGGGCGTCCCGTACCCCGAGCTCGTGGATCGCCTGATCGAGCTCGCGGTCGAGCGACACGAGCTCGAGCGGAAGAGGGGCGCCGGCGCGTAGCGCAGCGCAGGGACGCGCCGCTACAGGTGGACGACGGGGCAGGTGAGCGTGCGGGTGATGCCCTCGACGCTCTGGACGCGGGCGACGACGAGCTTGCCGAGCTCGTCCACGTTGTTCGCCTCGGCGCGGACGATCACGTCGTAGGGGCCGGTCACGTCCTCGGCGTCGGCGACGCCGCTGATGTCCCGCACTTCCTTCGCGACCTGTGCGGCCTTGCCGACCTCGGTCTGGATCAGGATGTACGCCTGGACCACGCCTGCCTCCTCGTCGCGTCTGCCGGCCGCGCCGGCCGGGGCGCCACTCTATGCAGGGCCTGTGGACGCCGCAAACGACGGCCCCCGAGCTCGCGAGCGGTGAGAGGATGGGACGTATGGCACGCGCGAAGCATGCGGAACGCCGCGCGTCGGATCCCCTCGCGGCGTACCGGTGGATCCGAACACCGAGGCCGCGCCCGCAGCAGGTCGTGCGGGATCGCCGTCCCGACCTGACCCGCGAGCAGGCACGGCGCGAGATCGAGGACGCGCGGTGAGGTTCGCCGATCGGGCGGACGCGGGCCGACGTCTCGCCGACGTCGTCCGGCCTCGCATCGAG
>DASPIF010000251.1:0-7096 GCA_035629255.1 Actinomycetota bacterium
CCCCTCGAGGAACTCCTCGATCACCACCGTCGAGCCGGCGTCCCCGAACTCGCGTCGTTGGATCGCGCCGCGGACGGCGTCCTCGGCCTCGGTACGGTCGGTCGCGACCACGACCCCCTTCCCCGCCGCGAGCCCGTCCGCCTTGACGACGTACGGCGGTCCGAAGCGATCGAGCGCTTCGAGGGCGTCCCCGACCGTGACGGCGGCGACCGACCGGCCGGCCGGCACCCCGTGCCGCTCGCACAGCGTCTTCGCCCAGGATTTCGAGCCCTCGAGGCGCGCCCCGTCGGCGCCGGGACCGAAGACGCGGTATCCACGGTCGCGAAGGACGTCGGCGAGTCCCGCGACGAGCGGCGCCTCGGGTCCGATCACGGTGAGATCGACGCCCCGGCGCCCGACGAGGTCGGAGATCGCGTCGACGTCGGTCGACTCCACGGCGATGCACTCCGCCTCGCGGGCGATGCCGGGGTTCCCGGGCGCGGCCACCACCTCGTCGACCGACGGGCTCCGCGCGAGCGCCCACGCGAGCGCGTGCTCGCGGCCGCCGCCGCCGACGACGAGGACCCTCACGCCGAGAGCGGCAGGCTCTGCTCGCGCCCCGGGCCGACGCTCACGACGCCGATCGGCACGTCGACGAGCTCGGCGACGCGATCGAGATACACCCGCGCGGCCTTCGGGAGGTCCTCGGCGGTGCGCGCGCCGGTGAGGTCCTCGTCCCATCCGTCGAGCTCCTCGTACACCGGCTCGGCCGCGTGGAACAGCGACTGGTGCGGCGGCACGTCGTCGAACGTGTCGCCCTCGGCGCGGTACGCGGTGCAGACCTTGACGGTCTCGAACCCCGAGAGGACGTCGAGCTTCGTCAGGAACAGCTCGGTGAGGCCGTTCAGGCGCGCGGCGTACCGCAGCACGACGGCGTCGAACCATCCGCACCGGCGCTTGCGACCCGTCACCGTCCCGAACTCGTGACCGCGCTCCCCGAGTCGCTCGCCCTCGTCGCCGTGGTCCTCCGTCGGGAACGGCCCGGCGCCCACGCGCGTAACGTACGCCTTCGTGATCCCGATCACGCGCTCGACGTGACGAGGTCCGATCCCGGCGCTCGCGAGCGCGTACCCGGTGACCGGGTTCGAGGACGTCACGAACGGATAGGTCCCCTTGTCGAGGTCCAGCATCGTGCCCTGCGCGCCCTCGAGCAGCACGTTCTCCCCTCGCTCGAGCGCGTCGTGGATCAGCTTCGACGTCTCGACGACGATGGGACGCAACCGCTCCGCGTACCGGAGGTAGTCCTCGACGATCGTCTCGGCGACGAGCGGTAGCCTCCCGTACACGCGCGTGAGGACCTGGTTCTTCTCCTTGAGGACGATCTCGAGCTTCTCCCGGAAGATCTTCTCGTCGAACAGGTCCTGGATCCGCAGCCCGATCCGGGCGGCCTTGTCGCCGTACGCGGGGCCGATCCCGCGCTTCGTCGTCCCGAGCGCGTTCTTGCCGAGGAACCGCTCGGTCACGCGTTCGAGCTCGAGGTGGTACGGCATGATCATGTGGCAGTTGCCGCTGACCACGAGCCGAGACGGATCGACGCCGAGCGCGCTCAGCCCGTCCATCTCGTCGAGCAGCACGCGGGGGTCGACGACGACGCCGTCGGCGATCACCGACGTGATGTGGGGATACAGGATCCCCGAGGGGATCAGCTGGAGCTTGAGCGTGTGCCCCTCGGCCAGGATCGTGTGGCCGGCGTTGTTCCCGCCCTGGTACCGGACGACGAGGTCCATCCGGTCGGCGAGGTAGTCGGTCGCCTTGCCCTTGCCCTCGTCCCCCCACTGGGTGCCGACGACGACGGAGGCAGGCATCTCGGCGCGAGTCTAGCGACCCCGTCCGCCTCGTCCGATCAGGAGCGCTCGATGCGGAAGTTGATGCGGACCTGCGTGTGGTACTCCGTGATCTGACCGTCACGCACGATCGCGCTCGTTCCGAGGATCTCCATGTCCTCGATCCCGCGGATCGTCTTCGCGGCCTCCGAGAGGGCCTGCTGGGCCGCATCGCGCCAGGACTCGCTCGAGACGCCGACCAGATCGATCGTCTTGATGACGGCCACGTTCACGCCCCCTGGTAGACGTCGATGAACCGACGGTAGTTCGCAGAGATCTGCTTCGCCGCCGCCTCGCGGTCGCTGTTGCCGTCCACGAACGCCTTCAACGGCTCCCACCAGATCGAACGGCCGATCGCGAACCCGACGTAGCCCGGGACGCCGGAGCCCATCCGGAGCCAGTGGTCGACCCGCTCGTCGTCAGCACCCCGTCCCAGGACGACGCACGCTACGCCGTCGCGACCGTCGCGCCGCGTGGTCGCCGAGATCGTCTCGCAGTCCTCGCGCCGATCGATCCCCTCGATCTTCCAGATGTCCGGCTCCACGCCGTTGTCCTGGAGCTCGCGGATCGCGGCATCCATCAGTCGGGGACGCTCCTCGCGGTCCCAGCGATCCTCGTCGCCACCGGCGGCGGCCAGCTGATCGGGCGTCGCGGGCACGAGCAGCTCGAACAGGTACGTGCGATCGCGCTCGTGCAACCACTCCCCGAGCCGCCGCAGCCGCTCGGTCTGTCGCTCGTTCATCTCGCGGTCGCCATGCGGGTTGTAGCGGACGAGGACCTTGCTGAACGTCGGATCGAAGTCCTCGATGTGCGCACCGAACTCCTCCCCGAACTGGAAGTCGAACTCGTCCTGCCCGCTCTTCTCCACCGGCATCGCGAGCGACGTGCCGCGGGCCTTCGCATCGCGCGCGATCTGCGTCCCGAACTGCTCGTCGACGAGGATGCCCGCCTGCTCGTTCGCGACGCCCTCCTCGAGGGCGAGCTTCGCGCCCTCGTAGATCACGGTCTTCGCGTCGGCGATGCGAGCGGTCTCCTCGGGGGTCGGGTCCCCCTGGACGCCGAAGAACTTCTTCTGGAACGACCCTCGGTGATCGAACGCGAGGATGTACAACGGCTTGTCGTATCCGAGCGCCATGGAGCGGCTCCTTCCGTCACGTGGTCAGGGTTGCTCGAACGGGTTGGTCGGGTCCATCACCTCGACGCGGACGGGCTCCGCCTCCTTGCGGAACAGGTCGGCGTGCGAGGGCGAGCAGACGACGAAGCCGTAGTGCATCGGGACCGCGACCTGTGGGCGCATCGTCTTCACGAGCATGGCGGCCTCCCGATGGTCCATCGTGTACGTGCCACCGATCGGCACCATCGCGACGTCGGTCGACAGCGTCTCGAGCTCAGGGAGGGCGTCGGTGTCGCCGGCGTGGTAGTACCGACGACCCTCGAGCTCGAGCACGTACCCCACCCAGCCGTTGGCCCTCGGATGCATGTCGAGACGCTCCTCGGCCGTGTTGTACGCGGGCACCGTCTCGAACCTGACCCCGGCGACCTCGTGCGATTCGCCCGGCGCGACCGGCGTCACGTCGCCGTCGAGCTCCTTCGCCACGTCGTGCGGCGCGACGACCTTCGTCCCGTCGCGCGATAGCCGCTGGATCTCGTGCGGCTGCAGATGGTCGAAGTGCGCGTGCGTGATCAGGATCAGATCCGCGACGGGGTCATCGGGCGAGGTGCCCCACGGGTCGATGTAGATCGTGAGGCCCTCGCCGGCGTAGCGCATCGAGGACTGGCGGAACCAGGTGAAGCGGTCGAGCACGACGACCATCCTCCTGAGGGCTGCGAACGGGAACCTCGTCTGTAGTCTGGCAAATCGCCGTGTCCACGCGCGAGCCGATCGAGGAGCCTGGAGGCCTGCGTGCCGCCGCGTCCCTGCTGCGGCGCAACGGCGACTTCCGCAAGCTGTACCTCGCGTCGCTGATCTCGCTCGGCGGTGACTGGTTCCTGCTGGTCGCGCTGTTCGATCTGGCGCTGGGTCTGACGGGGTCGTCCGTCTCCGCGGCCGTCGTCCTGGTCGCCCAGGAGATCCCGTTCTTCGTGATGTCCCCGATCGGGGGCGTCCTCATCGACCGGCTCGACCGCAGGACGGTGATGGTCACCTGCGACATCGCGCGCGCGGTCCTTGTGCTCGGCTTCCTGTTCGTGAACGACGCGGGGACGATGTGGCTGGCGTACGTCTTGCTCGCGGCCGTCTCGTCGTTCGCCGCGGTGTTCGATCCCGCTTCGAGCGCGGCGCTGCCGAACCTCGTCGACGACCGCGACCTCGGGCCGGCGAACGCCCTCGCGGGGTCGTTGTGGGGAACGATGCTCGCCGTCGGCGCGGCGCTCGGCGGGCTCGCCGTCTACGCGTTCGGGCGAGACACCGCCTTCCTCGTCGACGCGGCGAGCTTCGCCGTCTCGGCGATCCTCCTCGCCCGCATCCGTCGTCCGTTCTCCGTCGGCGACCGCGACCGCGTCGGGACGAACGTGATCCGCGCGACGATCGAGACCGCGCGGTTCGCGCGGCGCGATCACCGCGTCCTCGCGCTCGTCACGGTGAAGGCGGGCTTCGGGCTCGCGGGCGGCGTGATCGTGCTGGTCGCGGTGTTCGCGCACGAGGTGTTCGAGGCGGGGGCCGTCGGGATCGGGGTCCTGATGGCCGGGCGCGGGATCGGGGCGCTGATCGGGCCGTTCCTCGGGCGCCGGATCAGCGGACCCGACGACCGGTGGCTGTTCGGCGCCATCGCGCTCGCGCTGGCGGTGTTCGGCGTCGGGTACGCCCTGCTCGGGATCATGCCCAGCCTCGCGCTCGCCGCGGTCGCGATCGGGATCGCGCACCTCGGCGGCGGCGCGCAGTGGACGCTGTCGTCCTACGGACTCCAGCGGATCGTGCCCGACCGGATCCGAGGACGGATCTTCTCGTTCGACTTCATGCTGATCACGATCTCGATCTCGGTGTCGGCGGTCGTCACGGGATGGGCGGCCGATCGGTTCGGCCCGCGCCCGGCGGTCATCACCCTCGGTCTGGTCGCGATCGCGTGGTCGGCGATATGGGCGTGGCTCACCACGGACGTCCGCCGAGCGACGCTGATCGAGGGCTGCGGTCCCTCACCCGAACTCGAGCTGCTGGACGCCGCGGCGACCGCCGAGACGGCGGCGCGCCCGGGCTAGCCGCCCGGAGGCATCGGCGGCGTCGAGGACCCCGACGCGGGCGGCGCCCCGGCCGGCGGTGCGCCCGCGCCGGGCGTGCCGGTGGTCGCAGAACCCGGGACGGCCGGCCCGCCGAAGCTCACACCCGGCGCATCGCCGGTGAAGTTCACCTGCGGCGCGCCGGCCTCGCGCAATGCCTCCTCGACCTCGAAGAACTCCTCCTGCTCGAAGTTGAACATCCGCGCGACGATCGTCGAGGGGAACTGCTGGACGCGCTCGTTGTACTCGCGGACGTTCGCGTTGTAGAAGCGGCGCGCCGTCTGCAGACGGTCCTCGGTGTTCGACAGCTCTGCCTGCAACGCGAGGAAGTTCTGGTTCGCCTTGAGGTCGGGGTACGCCTCGGCGACGGCGAACAGCTGACGCAGCGCGGCGACGAGCGGACCTTCGGCCGCAGCCTGCGACGCCGGTGTGCCCGTCGCGGACGCGGCGGCGGCGCGGGCACGCGTCACGTTCTCGAACGTTTCCCGCTCGTGCGCCGCGTAGCCGCGGACCGTCTCGACGAGGTTCGGGATCAGGTCGTACCGACGGCGGAGCTCGGTGTCGATGTTCGCCCACGAGTCCTTGATCAGCTGCTGCTGCGAGACGAACCGGTTGTAGGAGACGACGCCGAAGATGGCGACGAGCGCCAGGACGCCGAGCACGATCCACAGGACGGTCACGGGAGGTCCTTTCCGTCGGGGGCGCGAGCCCCGCACCCCTGCCCTCGAAGCGAGCCAGCCTAGCCGCTGCCCGCGAGGCCGTACAGGTCGTCGAAGGCGTGCGGGAGGAACGGTCGGGCGCTCAAACGGCCGGGGGTCGCGTGACCAGCAGGTCCTCGGGCACCCGGCGCAGGAACCCGGCGAGGATCTCGAGGACGCTCACGACATCGGGGCGCTCGGAGGCAGGCGCGTACACCATCGCCATCCGCGCCGAGAGCTCGACCCCCCACGTGTCCCCCAGATCGAGGAGCCATCGCCGCATCGCGTCGTCGAGGAGCGCCCGCGCGAACCCGGCGTCGTCGCAATACACCGACCAGACGGCGTCGAACGCTCGATCGCCGGTCGTCACGGCAGCGAGCGCGGGTGGCCGCTCGAACATCGTGGCGAAGACCTGCGGCTCGACCACGATCGGAGGTGCGTCCTCGGCGATGTTCGCCAGCACGGCCGCCATCGAAGTCGTCGGGGCAGACGTCAGGCTGGTCCCCGGCACCGTCGGTGCGCGCATCGACGCACCGAACGCGCGGACCTCGAGGCCCCGCCACGGCCCCCATGCGACGTCGTCGACCGTCGCGTCCTCGGACCGACCGAACAGCTGGAGCGGGTAGCCGGCGATGCCGAACGGATCGGACGTCTCGCGCCGCAGGCCGAGGAGCTCGGCGCCGCTACGCCGGTCGCGGATCTGCTCGGTGCGCACACGTCGCACGAGCCACCACGACCCCCCGATCACGACGACGAGGACGACCAGCGCCGGCAGCTGGCGCAGGACCAACGTCAGGACCACGACCGAGGCGAGGACGCCGAGGACGCGGACCCACGCCATCACGCGGCCGCCGCCACGCGACGGAACGCGAGCGCGCCCCCCTCGACGTCGACGACGACGTGATCCCCCTCGGCGATCTCCCCCGATAGCAGTCGCATCGCGAGCGGGTCCTGCACCTCACGCTGGATCAGGCGGCGGAGCGGCCGCGCCCCGAACGCCGGGTCGTAGCCCACGTCCGCGAGGTGGTCCTGGGCCGCTTCGGTGAGCTCGAGCGTGAGCTTGCGCTGCGAGAGCCGTTCGGCCAGGAGACGGACCTGGATCTCGACGATCTCGCGGAGCTGCTCGCGCCCGAGCGCATCGAAGACCACGATCTCGTCGATCCGGTTGACGAACTCGGGGCGGAAGAAGCCGCGAACGTCGTCCAGGATCGCCTCACGACGCTTCTCGAGCGGGATCGACGTATCGCCGAACACGGCGCTCCCGAGGTTCGACGTCATGATCACGATCGCGTTGCGGAAGTCGACCGTCCGGCCCTGGCCGTC
>DASPIF010000252.1:0-5262 GCA_035629255.1 Actinomycetota bacterium
GTCGCCGACCCCGAGCCCGACCGATCCACCGACCCCGAGCCCGACCGATCCACCGACCCCGAGCCCGACCGATCCACCGACCTCGAGCCCGACCGATCCACCGACCCCGAGCCCGACCGATCCACCGACGCCGGCGGACCCGCCATCGCCGACCCCGTCGCCGACGGACGCGCCATCGCCGACCCCGACGGTGACGTCGACGGATCCACCGGACGACGAACCCGACGACCCGGACGACGATGCCGCGAGCCACATGCTGCTCATGCTTCCGCCGGGCCTCGTGCTCACGGTGTCGGGGTTCGCCCGCCGACGCTCTCGCGCCGGCTGACGCGCGCGCACGTTGCCAGGCCGCGGGCCCGCGGGTACAAAGGAAGCGCGCCCGAACGAGAGGACCCGGTGCCGAACCCGACGTCGAAGCGTTCGCTGACGGCCGTCATCCTCGCGGCCGGGAAGGGCAAACGGCTCCGATCCTCGACACCGAAGGTGCTGCATCCGCTGTGCGGGCGCCCCGCCCTGTGGTGGACGATCCAGAACGCCCTCGTCGCCAGACCGCAACGGATCGTGATCGTCGTGCACCACGGCGCCGACCGCGTGCGCGAGGAGGTGGCGAGCTGGGGGATCCGACCCGAGCCCGTGTTCGTCGAGCAGGGCGAGCCGCTCGGGACCGGTCACGCCGTCCTCGCCGCCGAGTCCGCGGTGGGACGCGTCGACGAGGTCCTCGTCACCGGAGGCGACTTCGATCCCGTCACCCCCGAGCACATGCGCGAGCTGCTGCGGGTCCATCGGCGGACCAGGAGCGCCGGCACGATCCTCACGACCGAGGTCGACGAGCCCGGCGGGTACGGCCGCGTCGTCCGCGACGGCACTCGGCTCCAGCAGATCGTCGAGGGCTTCGACGCACCGCCCGAGCTGAAGGCACAGAAGGAGGTCTCGCTCCTTGTCTTCGCGTTCCGCCGAGCCGACCTGTACCGGGCGTTGCCGCTCGTGGGGCGCGAGAACAGCCAGCACGAGTACTACCTCAACGAGGTCTTCCCGATCCTGATGGACAAGGGGGAGCGGATCTCGGCGGTCAAGGTCGACGTCGGTGGGGTCATGGGGATCAACTCGCGCGCCGACCTCGCGCGGTCCGTCCGGATCGTGCGCGAGCGGATCAACGAGCGTCACCTCGCGAACGGCGTCACGCTGGTCGACCCGGACACCACGTACATCGACGTCGACGTCCGTATCGGCGCGGACAGCGTGATCCTGCCGAACACCCACCTCGAGGGCTCGACGCGGATCGGGCCCGGGTGCGAGATCGGGCCGTCCACGCGGATCGTCGACTCGCGCGTCGACGACGAGGCGTCGGTGACCTTCGCGGTCGTCCGCGGCGCGCGGATCGGGCGGGGGAGCGACGTGGGGCCGTACGTCTCGATCCGACCGGGGACCGTCCTCGGGGAAGGCGCCAAGGCCGGCACCTTCGTCGAGATCAAGAACTCGAAGGTCGGGCGAGGCTCGAAGGTGCCGCACCTGTCGTACGTGGGCGACGCCGACATCGGCGCGGAGGTCAACATCGGTGCCGCCAACGTGTTCGCCAATTACGACGGGTACGAGAAGCATCGGACCTCGGTCGGCGACGGGGCGAGGACCGGGTCGGATACCATCCTGGTGGCGCCGGTGCGATTGGGGAAGGGCGCGGTGACCGGAGCGGGATCGGTGATCACGAAGGACGTTCCCCCGGGCGCGCTCGCCGTCGAGCGGTCGGATCAGCGCATCGTCAAGGGCTATCGCAAGCGCAAGGACGACGAGGCGCGAGCCCGTCGCGAAGGCAGGGGGGCGCACTAGCCGTGGAGATCGTCACCAAGAAGAAGATGATGCTGTTCGCGGGGACGATCCACCCCGAGCTCTCACACGAGATCGCCGGCAACCTCGGCCTGCCGCTGTCGAACGCCAAGATCTCGCGCTTCGCTTCGGGCGAGATCTACGTCCGGTCCGAGGAGAGCGTCCGGGGCGCGGACGTGTTCATCATCCAGACGCACGCCGAGCCGATCAACGAGGCGATCATGGAACAGCTCGTGATGATCGACGCGATGAAGCGCGCGAGCGCGAAACGGATCACCGCCGTCGTCCCGTACTACGGCTACTCGCGCCAGGACAAGAAGGGTCTCGCGCGCGAACCGATCAGCGCAAAGCTCGTCGCCGACGTCCTCACCGTCGCGGGCGCCGACCGGGTCGTCTCGGTGGACCTGCACGCGGGACAGATCCAGGGGTACTTCGACATGCCGTTCGATCACCTGACCGCGCTCCCGGTCCTGACGCGGTACCTCCGTGAGGATCTCGGGCTGTACAACGACGACGTGGTGGTCGTCGCACCCGACGCCGGCCGCATCAAGACCGCAGAGCGCCTGCGCGAGTACCTGCACGCGGACCTCGCGTTCATGTACAAGCGTCGGTCACGGACCGAGGCGCACAAGATCGACGAGATGGCGGTCGTCGGTGAGGTCTCCGGCCGCCCGTGCATCCTCGTCGACGACATGATCGACACCGCCGGAACCGTGGCGAAGGGCGCCACCGCGCTCGCGGCGCAGGGAGCCGGCCCGATCTACACGGCGGCGACGCACGGGGTCCTCTCCGGCAAGGCCGTGCAGAACCTCGAGGAGGCGCCGATCAAGGAGGTCGTGATCACGAACACGGTCCCGATCCCCGAGGAGAAGCGCTTCGCGAAGCTCAAAGTCCTCTCGGTCGCGCCGCTGATCGCCGACGCGCTACGAGCCGTGTTCGAGGACACGAGCGTCTCCGAGATCTTCCACGGCGAGAACCAGTAGCGCGTTTCATCCGTCGCCGCTCCGCGGTACCGCGTAGCAGATGGACGTCGTGAACGGTCTGCTCGTCGCGGTCGGCCTGTCCGCCGCCACGGGGTTGAACGCGCCACTCCCGCTCCTCCTACTCGGCCTTGTCGATCGGTGGACCGGGTGGGTGGACCTCGGAGCGCCGTGGGACGCGCTCGCCGAGCCCGAGTGGCTCGCCGCGCTCGTCCTCCTGGCGCTCCTGGACGCCGTCGGCGACAAGGTGCCTGTCGTTGACCACGCGCTGCACTCGGTCGGGCTCGTGGCGGCGCCCGCCGCGGGCGCGGTCGCGGCGATGGCCGGCTCGAGCGGGACGGACCTTGCCCCGGTCGTGGCGGCGGTGGCCGGCGCCGTGATCGCCGAGGGGGCCCACGTGACCCGGACCGCGGTTCGTCCGGTCTCGACGCTCGCGACGGCCGGCGTTGGGAACCCCGTTCTGAGCGTCGTCGAGGACGTGAGCTCCGTCGCCCTCACCGTGCTCGCGATCGTGATCCCCATCGTTGCGGTGGCGCTCGTCGTGATCCTCGCGATCCCTGCGATCGGCATCGTTCGACGTCTCCGTCGGCGGCTCGCATTGCGCCGCCGGTGAAGCGGGAGGCGAGGAATGTCCGAAGGCCCGGGGAAACGTGCTCCCCGGGCCTTCGGGTGGTGCGTTCGGAGGTTCGTCGTTAGGCGGCGAAGTCCTCCGGGAACTGCGTGACGATCGCGCCGGCGAGGACGTCGGCGGTCATCGGCATGTGCGACGCGGCCTCACGCAGGAGCGTGAAGGCCTGTGCGTCGCCGGCGGCCTGCGCGTCGATCGCGGCGGTGAGCGAGTCGACGTGCATCTCGAGCTCGGCGGCGACGGCGTCCTTCGACAGGCCGCCTTCGGTCGCCGACTCGATGAAGGCGCCGAAGTCGTCGCGGTACCCGTCGAGCTCCGCGAGCGCCCGCTCCTTCTCCTGCTCGTCGCCACCGGCGACGGCGAGCGTGTAGTCGACGAACATCACGATGTGCGCGCGCCACAGCTCGAGGAACGCGACGCCACCGTCCTCGCCGTAGACCGATGCGACGGCCTCCGACAGCGCGACCGAGTTCGCGTCGAGCGTCTCGGCCGCAGCCGCGAAGCGCTTGGACTCGGGGCCGGCGGTGAGGCCGGTGCCCGTCGCGATCCCCGCGAGGTACACGTGCTCCTGGAGGAGCGTGTTCAGGCCGACCCGCAGCTCGGCGGCCGGTGCGTCGACCGCGCCGTCGAACTCGTCGGGGAACTGAGTCACGATCGCCCCAGCGAGCACGTTGGCCGTCATCGGCATGTGCGAGGCCGCCTCCCGCAGGAGCTGGTACGCCTGCGGGTCGCCGGCAGCCTGTGCGTCGATCGCCGCGGTCAGCGAATCGACGTGCATCTCGAGCTCGGCGGCGACGGCGTCCTTCGACAGGCCGCCCTCGGTCGCCGACTCGATGAAGGCGCCGAAGTCGCTACGGTACCCGTCGAGATCGGCGAGCGCAGCCCGCCTCATCTGCTCGTTGTCGGTCGCGGCACCGACCGTGTAGTCGACGAACATCCCGATGTGCGCGCGCCATAGCTCGAGGAACGCGGCGCCGCCCTCCTCGCCGTACACCGACGCGACCGCTTCGGACAACGCGACCGAGTTGGCGTCGAGCGTGGCCGCCGCCTCGGCGAAGGCCTCGGAGTCCGGGCCGTCACCGATCGCGGTGCCGGTCGCGATGCCGGCGAGGTACACGTGCTCCTGGAGCAGGTTGCTGAGGCTGGTGCGGATGCTCGCGGCACCGGTGTCGATCGATGCCGTGGAACCCATCTCCATCTCGCCCATCGAGCCGGTGGGCGACGTCGTGGCACTGTCCGTCGAGACGGCGGACGACGCGTCGTTGCCGTCGCCGCCGCCGCAGGCAGCCGCCCCGATCGCCAGGACGGTGCCGAACGCGAGCGTGCGGAACAAACGTTGCATGAGGATCTCCTTCCATCGACGCCGCGGTCGCGGCGTGCAGGCAGACAGATGCGCGATGCGTGGACCTTCGCTGCTCAGGTGACGCGGATCTCTCCCCGCATCCCCTGGTGGACGTCGCAGAAGTACGCGAACACTCCAGCGTTCTCGAACGTGAACGTGAAGCGAGCTCCGGGCCCATCGAGCTCGCCGTCGAACGTGCCATCGGGTGAGCCCGGCGTTCCGGACGTCGCCGTGTGCTCGATGTCGTCCTCGTTCGTCCAGGTCACCTCGGTACCGACGGCGACCTCGAGGACTTCAGGTCCGAACCGGAACGTGTCGATCCGGACGGCGCTGGATCCACCGTCGCGGCTCGGCGGTGACTCCTCGGTCGCCGCGTCGGACGAGCACGCGGCGACCGCGATCGCGAGGACGCCGATGACGATCGTCGTGCGGGTGCGGTTCACGGACACGAAGCTCCTTCGTTCCCCGACTCATCCATCGAGGTTGCTTCG
>DASPIF010000253.1:0-4477 GCA_035629255.1 Actinomycetota bacterium
GGCGTCGCGGTCACGTCGCGGCGCTTCGCGCGTCTCACACGACCGCCGCACCTGGAGCGTCCGAACGCAGCGGGGCTGCGCCGTCGCGAGGTGATCCGCGCGACGTGGGCGACCGGCGCCGGGGTGATCCTCGCGTGGACGGGGCTCGGGAGGATGGCGCTCGGTGGCGACGGACCCGAGGACGGACGGCTCCGCGTCCGCGCGCGCGAGCTCTTCCCGGACCCGCCACCCGCCGACGCCGCGCTCGAGGCGATCGGGCGGCTCGTGCCGCGACGCACACCGACCGCCGACTTCTACACGATCGACACGGCGTTGATCGATCCGGTCGTCGACGCCGGTTCGTGGCGGCTCGAGATCGGCGGGCTCGTCGGTCGGCGGTCCGAGCTCACGTACGACGAGCTCGAGGCGCTCCCCGCCGTGACCTTCGACTCGACGCTCGTGTGCATCAGCAACGAGGTCGGCGGCGACCTGATCTCGAGCGGCCGATGGGTCGGCATCCCGCTGCGGACGCTGCTCGAGCGCGCCGGCGTCGGCGACGGCGTCGTCGAGGTCGTCTCGACATCGGTGGACGGGTACGCCGACTCGATCCCCCTCGACGTCGCGATGCGCGACACGTCGATCGTGGCGATCGGTCTCAACGGTCGCCCGCTCCCCACGGCTCACGGCTTCCCCGCACGCCTGCTCGTGCCGGGTCGGTACGGGATGAAGCAGCCCAAATGGCTCCGTTCGATCGAGCTCGTCGACCGGCCGTTCGAGGGGTACTGGGAGCAACGTGGTTGGTCCAAGGCGGCGATCGTCAAGACGATGTCGAGGATCGACGCCGCGACCGACGGGGCATCCGAGGGCGTCGTCGTCGCGGGCGTCGCGTTCGCCGGCGACCGGACGATCACGCGGGTCGAGGTCTCCCCCGACGGCGGCGAGACGTGGATCGACGCCGAGCTCGAGGTTCCGCTCTCACCGCTGACGTGGCGTCGCTGGCGGGCGGGACTCCCGGCGGAGACACGCTCGGTAACGGTGCGCGGCACCGACGGGGACGGCGCCGTTCAGACGCAGGAGATCGCCGCTCCGCATCCCGAGGGATCGAGCGGCTACGACTCGGTCACGCTCTGATCCCGACGCGGTCAGTCGTCGTTGCCGCCCGCGTTCGAGTGCGGCGGTGGACCGCCCTCGCCCGCGCCCTGTCTTCCTTGTCGGCCTTCTCGCTTCCGGACGACGCGACCGGTGCCTCCTCGGGTCCCTCGCCGTGGCGCGCCCGTGACCGTGGACGTCGGAAGCGCCGCGACCATCGCGATCACGACGTCCCCGAGCTCGGCGCGGATCGCGGGGACGGCCTCGGCTTCGAGCCCACCGGACGCCAACCGACGCGAGAGCTCCTCGGCGAACGCCGTGACCGCGGCGTCGACGCCACTCGCACTCTCGGCACGGTACGCGTCGGCGATCTCGTCGGCCGCGACGCGCAAGGCCGCGGCGGCGGACCGTCGACGCTGCCGGCGGTCTCGCCGGCGTCGATCGCCCCGAGGAGTGCGGCGTAGGCGTCCGCCACCCGAGGGTCCTCGATGCCGGCGGGGAGATCGGCCTGGGCGGACGGAACGGCCGAACGATCGCGCGTCGCCGCGATCTCGCGCCGAGCCTCCCGCACCTCTCGACGCGGGTTCGACCCGATGGGGTTCGCCCAGACGAGCCCGACGCCGAGCAGCACCGAAGCGGCGACGATCGCCGCGACGACGATCGGCCGGCCGTCGCGCCGTCGAGCGGGCTGGTGGGCAACGAGCTCTCCGGCGGGCGTGGCGGCGGGCGCCTGCCCTGGGCGGCCGAGTCGACCGTCTCGGCGACGGCCACGGGTGGCAGCACGTCCGTGGGCGAGACGGTGCCGTCGAGCGACGCGGACACCAACGCGGCCTCGAGCTCGGAGGCAGACGCGAACCGCGCGGTGGGCTCCTTCTCGAGGCACCGCAGGATCGCGGCCTCGAGCTCCGGCGGGACGGGGCGGAGACGCGAGGGTGGCGTCACCGGCTCGTTCACGTGCTGGTAGAGCGCGGCGACGGGGTCGTCGGCGACGAAGGGCGGCCGTCCCGACACCATCTGATAGGGCACGCACCCCAGCGCGTAGACGTCGGAGCGCTCGTCCGCCGACATCCCCTGTGCCTGGCTCGGGCGAGAGGTACGACGCGCTCCCCATGACGAGCCCGGTCCTCGTGACCGTCTCCGCGCCGGAGGCCCGGTCGATCCCGAAGTCGAGCACCTTGGCCCGCTCGTCCTCGGTGAGCATCACGTTCCCCGGCTTGATGTCGCGGTGCACGATCCCTCGTGCGTGCGCCTCGGCGAGCGCGGACGCGACCGCGGATCGGACACGGACGACCTCGGACGCGTCCATCGGACCGGTGCGCCGGAGCCGGGCGCAGAGCGTCTCCCCCCCGACGAGCTCCATCACGATGTATCGGAGGCCCTGGTCCTCGCCGCCGTCGAAGACCGTCACGATGTTCGGGTGGTTCAGGCGCGCCGACGCGAGCGCCTCCCGACGGAACCGCTCGACGAAGCCGTGGCCCCGGTCGTACGGCGGCGCGAGATATTGATCGCGGCCGGGCGGTCGAGCGTGCGGTCGAGGCCCAGATGGACCCTCGCCATGCCTCCCTCGCCGAGCACCCGCCCGAGCTCGTAGCGCTCGGCGAGCAGGACCGCCGCATCTTGCATGGGTACCGGGATACCCGCCGTCCGAGCTCGGTACGCGGGCCTATCCCGCGCCCGATCCGGCCGCGCCTTCGTCGGTGGGGGCGAGCCGACCCCGGGCGGTCTCGCCACCACCCGCATCGCGCTCCGCGGACGGGGCTTCTGTGAAGCGATCGTCGAGCGCGGGGACGACGAGACCGGCGACCCCGGGGATCGCCATCCACGCCGCCACGCACAGGACGGTCACGACGACGCTGCCGCGGTCGGAGAGCAAGGCGCCAGCGATCACCCCGCCGAGCGGCGGCGTCGACTGCATCAGTGTCCGAAGCACGCCGAACGTCCGGCCGCGCAGCTCGGGCGGGATCACGCGCATGCGGATCGTCTGCGCCCAGATCGTCATCGGTGACGCGCAGACGCCGGCGATGGCCAGGATCGCCGCCGCGCCGACGAGCCCGGGGGCGAACGCGAGACCGACGAGGACGAGACCCGTGGCGGTCTGCGCCACCGCGATCGAGCGCCCGAGGGGACGACGCCACGCGAACGACCCGACCACGAACGAGCCGACCGTCACCGAGACGGCGAACGTCGACAGCAGCACGCCGTACGTCTGCACTCCGCCGCCGAGGACGCGCCGGGCGAGCGTCGGCAGGAGCACGAGCAACATCCCCTCTCCCACGTTCGCGGCCATGAACATCAGCGTTGTCGCGAGGATCGCGGGCTGCCGTCGCACGAACGCGAACGCCGGCCGGAGCGACGACCGGGACGTCGGGTCCCCACCCGGTGCGTCCTCTCGCGGGACCCGCAACCGCGTGAGCACGCCCACGAACAGCAGGTACGTTGCAGCGTCGACCGCGAGCACGTTCTCGCCTCCGACGAGCGCGATGAGGACGCCCGCGACCGCCGGGCCGGCGATCTCGGCGATGCCGAACGTCGCGGACTCGAGCGCGTTCGCCGTGCTGAGATGTTGCTCGGGAACGAGGGACGGGATCAGGGACGGGACGCCGGCCCAATTCGCCATCTTGAGGAGCCCGTAGATCGCCGCCACCGCGGAGAGGTGCCACGAGCGCAGCGCGCCGACATGTGCCAGGAGAGGCACCGTCGCGACCGAGCACCCGAGCGCCAGGTTCACACCGATCAACACCCGCCGGCGGTCGAACCGATCGAGCAGCGAGCCCATCACGAGCCCGCCCACGAGCACCGGCGCGGTGTACGCGACGACGAGCCCGGCGACGGCGTCGACGTCGCCCGTCGTCTCGATCACCAGCCACACGAGCGCGACCCACGTCAGCGTGTCGCCCACCGCCGAGAGCGTCGATCCGAACCACAGCGCGGCGAACGGCCGATGCCGGAGGACCTCGAGGTAGCGGCGCATCCGCCGATCTTGGTGGCCCGCGACGCGAACGCGTCACCTGGGCGTGCGCGAACCTCGCCCGAACGTGCGCCGGTAGCTCGATGGCGACATCCGGTACCGGGCCGCGAACCGTCGGCTCAGATGTGATGGCGACCCGAACCCCGTGCGATCGGCGATGCGGGACACGGTCAGCTCACCGTCGCGCAGCATCGCCTCGACCGCACGCAGGCGGACGTCCATCAGGTACCGGTGCGGCGAGGTTCCGGTGCGCGCTCGGAACGCCCGAGCGAGGTGGAACGGGCTCATCAACGCGACGCGCGAGAGCTCGGCGAGATCGATCGGCTCGGCGAACCGCGCCTCGAGATGCGCCCGCGCCGCCTCCACGGCCGCGTCCGCAGCGCGGGTCAGACGACGCGACGGGCGTGCGCATCCTTCCGTTCGCGCCAGCTCCAGACCGAG
>DASPIF010000254.1:0-5694 GCA_035629255.1 Actinomycetota bacterium
GGAGCGGCCGCGCCCCAAACGCCGGGTCGTAGCCCACGTCCGCGAGGTGGTCCTGGGCCGCCTCGGTGAGCTCGAGCGTGAGCTTGCGCTGCGAGAGTCGGTCGGCCAGGAGACGGACCTGGATCTCGACGATCTCGCGAAGTTGCTCGCGCCCGAGCGGATCGAAGACCACGATCTCGTCGATCCGGTTGACGAACTCGGGGCGGAAGAAGCCGCGCACGTCGTCCAGGATCGCCTCACGGCGCTTCTCGAGCGGGATCGACGTATCGCCGAACACGGCGCTCCCGAGGTTCGACGTCATGATCACGATCGCGTTGCGGAAGTCGACCGTCCGGCCCTGGCCGTCGGTGAGTCGGCCGTCGTCGAGCAGCTGGAGCAGCACGTTGAACACGTCCCCGTGCGCCTTCTCCATCTCGTCGAGTAGCACGACCGAGTACGGCCGCCGGCGGACGGCTTCGGTGAGCTGACCGCCCTCCTCGAACCCGACGTACCCGGGCGGCGCGCCGACGAGCCGGGACACCGTATGGCGCTCCTGGTACTCGCTCATGTCGACCCGGACGACCGCGCGCTCGTCGTCGAACAGCTCCTCGGCCAGCGCGCGCGCGAGCTCGGTCTTCCCAACCCCCGTCGGCCCGAGGAACAGGAACGACCCGATCGGCCGGTTCGGGTCGGACAGCCCGGCGCGGGAACGACGGATCGCGTTCGCCACCGCGCTCACCGCTTCGTCCTGGCCGACGACCCGGCGGTGGAGCGCGTCCTCGAGGTGGACGAGCTTGGCGACCTCGCCCTCCATCAGCTTGCTGACCGGGATGCCGGTCCACTTGCTGATCACCTCGGCGACGTCCTCCTCGGTGACCTCCTCGTTCAGCATCTTCCGGTCGCGCTGGAGCTCTTCGAGCCGCGCGTTCTCGGCCTCGAGCTCCTTCCCGAGCTCGACGAGCCGCCCGAACCGGAGCTCCGCGGCCCGCTCGAGATCGCCCTCGCGCTCCGCGCGCTCGAACTCCCCACGCGTGGACTCGATGTCCGACTTGAGCGAGCGGATCCGATCGATGCGCTCCTTCTCCTGCTGCCAATGCGCTTTCATCGAGCCGCTCTGCTCCTGCAGATCCGCGAGCTCCTGCTCGAGCCTGTCGAGGCGCTCCCGCGAGGCGGCGTCCGGTTCCTTCTTCAGGGCCGCGCGCTCGATCTCGAGCTGCTTGATCCTCCGCTCGACCTCGTCGATCTCGAGGGGCATCGAGTCGATCTCGATCCGCAGTCGGGACGCGGCCTCGTCGACCAGGTCGATCGCCTTGTCGGGCAGGAACCGACCGCTGACGTACCGGTCGGACAGCATCGCCGCTGCGACGAGCGCCGGGTCCTGGATCCGGACGCCGTGATGGACCTCGTACCGCTCTTTGAGGCCGCGCAGGATGGCGATCGCGTCCTCGACGCTCGGCTCCTCGACGAGGACGGGCTGGAACCGCCGCTCGAGCGCCGCATCCTTCTCGATGTGCTGCCGGTACTCGTCGAGCGTCGTCGCGCCGATCATGCGCAGCTCGCCGCGCGCGAGCATCGGCTTGAGCATGTTGCCGGCGTCCATCGCGCCCTCGGCAGCGCCGGCTCCGACGATCGTGTGGAGCTCGTCGATGAACGTGACGACGTCCCCCTCGCTCTCGGCGATCTCCCGGAGCACGGCCTTCAGGCGCTCCTCGAACTCTCCGCGGTACTTCGCGCCGGCGACCATCGCGCCGACGTCGAGCGCGACGACGCGCTTGTCCTTCAGTGACTCGGGCACGTCGCCCGCGACGATCCGCTGGGCGAGGCCCTCGACGATCGCCGTCTTGCCGACGCCGGGTTCCCCGATCAGCACCGGGTTGTTCTTCGTCCGGCGGGAGAGGACCTGGATCACGCGACGGACCTCGTCGTCACGTCCGATCACCGGGTCGAGCTTGCCGCGACGTGCGAGCTCGGTGAGATCGCGGCCGTAGCGCTCGAGCACCTGGTACTTGTCCTCGGGGTTCGGGTCGGTCACGCGTTGGCGGCCGCGGACCTGCGCGAGCGCGGCCAGCACGGCGTCCCGCGCGAAGCCGGCCTCGCGGAGGACCCCGGCGGCGGCGCCGGGTCCCTCGAGGAGCGCGAGCAGCAGGTGCTCGGTGCTCACGTACTCGTCGGTGAGCGCCTCGGCCTCGCGGAACGCGCCATCGAGAACGGAGCCGAGCGCCGCGGAGATCCGCACCTCCGCCTCACCGCCCTGCGCGAAGACCTTGGGCAGCCGGTCCAGGGCTGCGTCGACCTGATCGCGGAGCGGCTTCGGCGCGGCACCGACGGCGTGCAGCAACGGGTAGACCACGCCCTCCGGATCCGAGAGCAGAGCGAAGAGCAGGTGCTCGGGTTCGATCGCCTGATGGTTCCGTGCGATCGCCTGCTGGCGCGCGCCCTCGAGCGCGGCCTGCGACTTCATCGTCAGCTTGTTCGCATCCATGTTCAGTGCTTCCTCGTCCAGTCTTCCTTCGTCACCGCGTACATCTCGTAGTCGCGCGGCGGGCCGCCGCCGTTGGGCATGAACCCGCGCAGCGTGCCCTCGTCGGTGAAGCCGAGGGCCTCGAGGACGCGCCGCATGGCCGCGTTCCCGACGTCGGTGCTCGCTTGGACGCGGTGAGCGTTCTCGCCCTCGAACAGGTGCGACGTCAGCAGCGCGACCGCCTCCCGGCCGTGCCCGCGGCCGCGGTCGGGCTCGTTCCAGAGCTCGATCCCGATCTCCCAGACGCCCGGTGGCATCGCCATCTCGACGCTCCGGCCCTGTACGTCACCGACGAGCTTGCCGCCGGCCTCGACGACCATGAACAGCTCGACCGACGTGCGCGTCCCCGAGCGCTCGACCCGCATCCGCCGGATGCGCGCCTTCTCGGGGTCCCTCGCGTCGCCTGGCAGACGGGCAAGAGCCATCCCGTACTCGTCCGGCCGGAACGCGCGGAGCGTCACCGCATCGCCGCGCAGCTCGATCGTCACGATCGCTCCTCCCACGAGAACCGCGTGACGCTCCGCAGCGGCACGATCTCGGTGGAGCCGTCTCGAGCCGCGCGGGTCTGCGCGCGTCGTCGCAGCTCGCGCTCGAGCTCCTCGGCGCGACGTTCCATCTCGGCGAGCTGCTCGCGCATCTTGATGAACAGCTTCACGCCCGAAAGGCTGATCCCGCCGAGCTGCGTGAGCTCTTGGATCGCGCGGATCCGCTCGATGTCGCGCTCGGAGTATCGGCGCGTGTTGCCGCTCGTCCGTTTCGGCGCGAGCAACCCCTTGCGCTCGTACATGCGCAGCGTCTGGGGGTGGACGCCTGCGAGCTCGGCGGCAACGCTGATCACGTACACGGCGCGTTCGTCGTGGGGCGGGCGCGCCGTCCCCGCGACGTCTCCCTCGCTGCGATGCCCGGTCTGGCGTTCGCGGTCCATCTCCATCAGGCCACCCCGAGACGCGCACGAGGGGACTCCGACTCCTGCTCGGCGAGCTGACGGAGCAGGTCCTTCTCGCTCCGGGAGAGCTTGCGCGGCACCTCGACGTTCACCGTCACGAGCAGGTCGCCGCGGCCGCCCTTCCTCGGAGCGCCCTTGCCCTTGAGGCGGAACGTCTTGCCGTTCGGCGTCCCGGCCGGGATCTTCATCGTCACCGGACCGTCCAACGTGGGGACCTGCACGTTGGCGCCGAGCGTCGCCTCCGGGTAGGTGACCGGCAGCTCGACCGTCAGGTCGTTCCCGCTCCGGCCGAAGAACGCGTGCGGCTCGACGTGCACGCGGACGAACAGATCGCCCGCCGCCGATCCGTTCGCTCCGGGTTCGCCGCGGCCCGAGAGCTTGATCCGCGCGCCATCACGGACGCCGGCCGGTACCTTCACCTGGAAGCTCCTCGTCCGTCGCTGGACGCCGCTGCCTGCGCAGGTCGGGCACGGTGTCTCCACGATCCGACCGTTGCCGCCGCAGCGCGAGCACATCTGGGCCATCTGGAACGGTCCCTGGTTGACCGCCACCTGGCCGGTGCCGCCGCACTGGGGACACGCGACCGGCGACGTGCCGGGCGCGGCGCCCGAGCCGCGGCACGTCTCGCACGGGGCGGGGCCGGTGATCCGCACGGGCACCGTCGTCCCGGCCATCGCGTCGTCGAACGCCACGCTGACGCTCGTCTCGAGATCCGTGCCGCGCGCGGCGCGCGCGCGGGCACCGCCGCGGCCGCCACGCGCGCCCCCGCCGAAGAGTCCGCCGAACAGGTCGCCGAGATCGCCGACGTCGAAGCCGACGTTCTCGTACCGCACCCGCTGGCCACCGGGGCCGCCGAACCCACCGCCCGGGAAACCCCCGGCGCCGAACCCGGACGACGCCATCTCGCGGACCTGGTCGTACTGCGCGCGCTTCTCCTCGTCGCCCACGACGTCGTAGGCCGCCGAGATCTCCTTGAACCGATCCTCCGCCGCCTTGTCGCCGGCGTTGCGGTCGGGATGGAACTCCTGCGCGAGCTTGCGATAGGCCTTCTTGATCTCGGTCGCGCTCGCGTTCTTCGGCACGCCGAGCACTTGGTAGTAGTCCTTCTCGAACCACTCCCGCCGGACGTCGTCCCCCGTCATCCGGGCCCCTCTCTCAGCTCCGCTCGACGCGGACGCTCGCGGGACGGATCACGTTGCCGTTCAACCGATAGCCCTGACGGAACACCTCAGCGACGTGCGGTTCGCCGTCACCTTCCCCGGTCTGCATCAGCGCCTCGTGCTCGTTCGGGTCGAACGACTTGCCCTCGGCTTCGATGCGCTCGAGACCCTCGCTGCGAAGGGTGTCGGCGAGCTTGGCGTACACGAGCTCGACGCCCTTGCGGAAGCCCTCGAAGTCCGGCGCCCGCTCGGCGGCGATCAGCGCGAGGTCGAACTCGTCCAGCACCTCGAGCAGCCGCCCGACGAACCGCTGCAGCTCCGACTCGACGAGCCGCGTCTGCGAGACGGTCATCCGCTTGCGGTAGTTCTCGAACTCGGCCTGCAGCCGCTGCAGGTGGTCGCGGTACTCGGCCGCCTCGGCGCGGGCGCGTTCGAGATCGTCGACGGGCGACGGCGCCGGAGACCCGCCGGCGGCCGGATCCGCGCCGGACTCCTCGCCCGGCGCGGACCCCTCGTCGCGGAAGCGGCGCTTGTCGACGATGCGGACCGTGGGACGCGCCTGCTCGTCGCGCTCGCGCTGCTCGTGGTCGGTCATCGGCTACGACTCCGCCGTGATCTCGATCTTCTTCGGCTTCGCCCGCTCGGACTTGGGCACCTCGATCGTGAGGACGCCCTTGTCGAACCGCGCGCTGACCTTCTCGACGTCCGCCGTCTGCGGCAGCGCGATCGAGCGCGAGAACGAGCCGTACCGCCGCTCGACGCGGTGGTAGTTCTCCTCGTTCGTCTCGCTCGCGAATTCGCGCTTTCCGCTCACGGTCAGGGTGGCGTCCTCGACGGCAACCTCGACGTCGTTCGGCTCGATGCCCGGGAGCTCGAGCTTCGCGACGATCGCGTCGTCCCTCTCGAACACGTCCATCGCCGGCATCCACGCACCGGTGGCCGACGGTCGCATCGACTCCCCGCCCGTGAAGGTCCGCCCGAAGAGGCGGTTGAGCTCGTCCTGGATCCCGACGAGGTCACGGAAGGGGTCCCAACGGACCAGCGTGTCCCGTGCCACTACGACGCACCTCCTTCATCGACGATCTCGC
>DASPIF010000255.1:0-7507 GCA_035629255.1 Actinomycetota bacterium
GATGCGACTCGTCGAGCGGATCGAGCCCGACATCACGATCTGGTACCACCAGCCGCTCGCGATGATCGTCCGCTCGAGGGGACGTCTCCGCATCCAGCGCGAGTACGCGCGCCTCGTGGGGCTCCCCCTCCGCACGCTCGACCCGCTGCACGGCACGGCGACCTCGTGGCAGAACCATCGGGACGAGGCGAGCACCGCGTTCGTCGTCGAGCTCCGCGGCGGCTCGCTCGGGGCCGCCGAGGCCCGCCGTCACGCCCGGGCCGTGTTCCGTCTCGTCGACGGGCGCCGAGACCGGCGCGCGACGGCCGGTCCCGTCCGGACGCGTGGGTATGGTGGCTCCGTGGTTCGGACACCGATCGGAGGTGCGCGATGACCGACAACGCGCCAGGGGGCGCCCCCGGAAGCGCCAAGGACGCGTGGAGCGACGTCAACGAACGGTTCGCGTCGTGGGGACGGCTCGTCGCCGACCGCTACCGCGGGCATCCGGCGAGCGGCGCCGGCGAGGGCGGGACGAGCGCCACCCCGCCGGACGATGATGCCGGCCGCAGGCTCGACGACGCCGCCCGCGACGTCGGCGACCAGCTGAACCGCGTGTTCACCGCGCTCGGCGACGCGCTCCGCGACACCGAGGCGAAGGCGCAGCTCAAGGATGCCGTGAAGGCGCTCGGGGACGCGGTGTCGCTGACGGTGAGCGAGACGACGGAGGAGATCCGCAAGCGCGTGCGAACGCAGGACGCGCCGACCGACGCGGGCGACGGTACGCCGCCGCCACCGGTCTGAGCCTCAGACCGTCCTGACCGCCCGGAACGCCGGGCGGAGCAGCCGGTACATGCCGTACAGCATGATCGCGAGCCCGATCGCGGCCTCGATCTGCTCCTGCGTGAAGCCGGTGCGCGAGGCGATCGGCCTGGCCACCGCGCGACCAGCCTTGCCTCGCAGGCCCGTGAGCTGAGATTCCCCGAGCGCGGTCAAAGCGCGCCCCGCTTTCGAGCCGTTCGATCCGCTCATCACCTCGTCCTTCCGTCGAACGTCGTCGGTCGTCTCCTCATGGCTGCGGTTCGCTGGGCGGTGGTGGGGGCGGCGGCGGCGCCGCGGCTGGCGGCGTCGTCGGCGTCGTCGGTCCTTGCCCCGCGACCGGTCCCGGGCCGGCCATCGGCGCGGTGCCGGCGGTCGCCATGGCGGGCCGACGACGGCGCGACATGAGGACGCCGGCGACGATCGCCGCGACGATCACGACACCGCCGACGATCAGCAGGATCATCATCGTCGACCCGTCTCCGCCGCCCGTGGCGCTCCCGGTCGCCTGGATCTCGAGGCGCTCGCCGACCCGCGGCGTCCACGTGACCGTGTTGCCGTCCACCCGGCCGTTCGAGCGCACGACCGCACCCGGGAACGTGATCGAGATCTTCATCTCGGCGGAGCGGAAGAGCTCCTCGGCACCCGGGAAACCCGTCGCTCCGGTGGCGCCCGTCGTCGCGCCGACCGAAGACAGGTCGAACGCGCCCGACACGACGTAGTTGTTCCCCTCGCGGACGATCTGGAGCTGGTCGGCGCTGGCGGTCGCGCCGGTCGCGCCGGTGCCACCCGCGAAGCTCCCCTGGTTGAACTCGTCGAGCGGGACGCCGTCGAGCGTGACCTGCTGGCCCTGGAACTCCTCGTCCTCGTAGGGCTCGCTCGAGACCCCCTCGACGTCGGTGGGGATCGGGGCCTCGCTGAGGAGGTCCTCGGGGCTCTGGCCCGTCAGCTCGAGGAGCTGCTTGCTCACCCCGAAGATCAGCGTCCCGTCGACCGTGTCGTCGGCGTTCACCGTCAGCGCCATGTCGAGCTTGATGCAACCGCTGAGCATCAACGCCGCGATCGCGAACGCCGCGACTCGGGCGATCGTCGCTCTGCGTCGGGTCATGAGGCCCTCCCTCTCCTGCGCGTACGTGCGTTCGTAGGGTCCGCCCGAGCCTACCCGGACGGCCTCTCGGACTACCCTCCCCCGAGCGCGTCGACGACCTCCTCCTCGAGGTAGGAGAGGTACGCGTACAACGCGTACGAGGCCGACGCCTCCTCGTCGCCTTCGAAGTCGCTCGGGACGCTCTCCTCGCTGACCGCGAGCCGGACGCCGAGCACGAGCCGGAGGTCGTTGATCACGGCGAGCCACGCGAGGAGCTCGTCCTCGGTGAGGGTCCGCTCGTCGAGCGTGCGCGACATCTCCGCGAGCGCGCGACGTCGACCGTCGGTGAGGTCGTCGCGCGTGACCTCGGCGAACTCCGTAGACGCGGCCTCGTCGTCCAGGTGCGCCGAGGGGTAGAGCCGCCGCATCACGGGGTCGTCGGCCCCGCCCTCGCTGAGGAGCGTGTCGAGCTGCTCCGGGAGGCCCCGCAGCAGATCGCGCTCGGCTCCCGGCAGCCGGACGTCGAACCCGCGGCGCGTGCGCTTGATGCGTCGGACCGCCACTCAACGCCCCTTCTGCAACGTCGCCCACAGGCCGTGGGCGTGCAGGCGCGAGACGTCGAACTCGCACTTCTCGCGCGGGCCCTCGCTCACGACCGCACGACCCTTCTCGTGCACGTCCAGCATCAGCTTCGTCGCCTTCTCGCGCGGGTACCCGAAGAGCTTCTGGAAGACGAACACGACGTACGACATCAGGTTGATCGGGTCGTTCCAGACGATGACGATCCAGGGAACGTCCGGCGTGACGTCCTCGTCGCTCGCCGGTCGCTCGGTCTCGACGGGCGCGGTCTGCACCATCGCGTCAGGGTACGCGCGCGGAGCGCACGGCGGTCAGCTGCCGACGCGGACGACGAGCACGCACGTATCGTCGGACGTCGAGGCCTCGGGATCGGCGACGACCGCCTTGATCACCTCGAGCGCGTCCTCGGCCGAGCGCCCGGCGCACCGGGCGACGAGGGTCGCGAGCGCGGCCTCGTCGAGCGCGGCGGTGGCGCGAGCGTCGATCAACCCGTCGGTGAAGAAGATCGCGAGATCGCCCCCCTCGAGCAGGGTCGAGCGTTGCTCGAACCGGACGTCGTCGAACACGCCCAGCAGCGACCCCGGCGCACCGACGGTCTCGACCCGGCCGTCGGCTCGGACGACGAACGGCAAGGGGTGGCCACCGCACGCGACGTCGAGGTCCGCGCCGCGACCGTTCGCGCGCAGCCGTCCGAACGCGACGGTGCAGAACCGCTCGCCGTCCTCGCGGATCATCACGCGGTTGAGATCCTGCAGCGCATCGACGGGCGAGCCGCCGCGGGTGCCCGTTGCGCGGAGGGTGTGCCGCGCAATCCCCGTCAACGCGGCGGCCTCGACGCCCTTGCCGCACACGTCCCCGACGACGAGCGCCCACGTCCCATCCCCGGTCTCGAAGACGTCGTAGAAGTCGCCGCCGACGTCGGCGTGGGAGATGTTCGACGGTTGGTAGAAGGGGACGATCTCGACGCCGTCGATCGACGGCAGCTCGCGCGGCAGCAGCGTGTTCTGCAGCGTCTGCGCGATGTGGCTCCGCTCCTCGTACAGCCTCGCGTTGTCGTATGCGAGCGCCGCCCGCCGCGCGAGGTCCTGCGCGAGCTCGAGATCGTCGTCGCCGAACACCCGCTCCGACTCCGCCGACGCGAAGGTGATCGCTCCGACCGTGCGCCCGCGAGCGGCGAGCGGCACGATCATGATCGAACGCAACCCGAGCTCGCGGACGATGGCCCGGCGCTCGGGTTCGAGCACCGTGGCGTCGATCAGCTCCGGGGTCACGTCGGGGACGATCGTCGGCTCCCCCCGCTCGATCACGAGGTCGACCGCGCCACCGTCGCCGACCCGTGAGGGCCATCGGCGTCGGAACTCCTCCGCGAGCCTGCGACGCTCGACGTCGACGTGCGCCACCGCGACGGCCTCGATCTCGCCGGATGGACGCGCGACGTCGACGGCGCACCAGTCGGCCAGACGCGGAACGACGAGGCGCGCGAGCGCCCCCATCGTCGTCGCGACGTCGAGCGAGCGCCCGAGCAGCTCGCTCGCGGCGGCGAGGAACGCGACGCGCTCGTGCGCCCGTTCGACCTGCTCGCGTGCGGCCCGCTCGCTCTCGAACAGCACGGCCTGGAGCTCGTCGGCGCGACGACGGGGCGTGATGTCGCGAACGGTTCCCGTGAACAGCGTCTCGTCGGCGTCCGGCAGCGCGACCCGGTTGACCGCGAGCTCGATCGGGAACTCGGCCCCGTCCGATCGCATCCCGACGAGCTCGAGACGGCGGCCGAGGATCCGGCCGCGACCGGTGCGCCGATACCGCTCGAGGGCGTCGCGATGCCGGGCGCGGTACGCCGGCGGCACGAAGACCTCGGCGAGCTCCCGCCCGACGACGGCGTCGCGCTCGTACCCGAACATCTCCGCCGCCGCCGGATTGAGCTCGAGGATGTGTCCGTGAGCGTCCATCGTGACGATGCCCTCGAGGGCGGACTCGAAGACGGCGCTCTTGCGCGCCTCGCTCTCGGCGAGCTCCACCTGCGTCTGGGTCCGCTCGACGAACTGGCCGACCTGCGCGCCGATCGCCGCCATCAGGTCGAGCTGCGACTCGTCGGGATCGCGGATGCGGCGGCTGAAGAACTCGACGACGCCGAGGACCTCGTCCCCGAGCGTGATCGGGAACCCGAACGCGGCGCGCAACCCGTCCGCCACGGCGGCAGCCGCACGGGGGAACCGCGTGCGCTCGGAGAAGTCGTCGAGCCAGAGCGGATGCCCGGTCGCCAAGATCCGACCCGGCAGGCCCCGACCGCGTTCGAGCCGGAGGGTCTGGCTGGCCGCCACGATGCGAGCCCCCACCGCATCGTCGAGCTGCCATCCCCCGACGAACCGCAGCGCGCGCCCGTCCGCATCGACGCGCCAGATACCACCGACCTCCCACCCGAGCTCCTCGCCCACGCCGCGCAGGAGCGGCGTCGTCGCGCTCGCGAGCGTCGTCGCGGTCGCGAGGGCTCGCGACACGCGGTACTGGACGGCGAGCGCGCGCTCGGCCTCCTTGCGCTCCGTGATGTCCGAGGCGACGCCGACCATGGCCGTCGGCCGGCCGTCGTCGTCGCGGAGGACGCGGCCGTGCACCGAGAGCCAACGCACCCCGCCGCCCGGCAGCGTGATCCGGTGATCGAGCACGTACGACGCGCCGTCGTGGAGCGCCCGCTCGATCGACCCGAGGACGCGGGCGCGATCCTCCGGGTGCAGATCTCGCTGGAGATCCTCGAACGTCCCGCCGAACGAACCCGGCTCGAGCCCGTGGATCCGCTCGAGGCTCTCGGACCAGGTCACGCGTCCGGAGGAGACGTCCCAGTCCCATGTCCCCATCCGCCCGGACTCGAGCGCGATCCGCAGACGCTCCTCGCTCTCGACCAGGGCTCGCTGCTCGGTGCGGCGCTCGGTGACGTCGACCGACACGGCGAGCATCCCGAGCATGTCTCCGGACAGGTCGACGACGGGGCTCGTGGCGACCCGGACCCACACGGACGAGCCATCGCGCCGGGCGGCGAGCCACTCCCCCTCCCACGCCTCCCCCGTGCGGAGCCGCGACTCGATCGAGCGCACCGAGCGCTCGTCGCCCTCCCGGACGATGAGGTCGACCACGTTGCGTCCGATGGCATCGCGAGCCTCGTGGCCGTACAGCTCGGTCGCGTGACGGTTCCACCTCGTGACGACGCCGTCGAGGTCCGTCGCGATGACCGCCGCACGCTCGATCTCGAGGAGGAGGCTGTCGATCGTGGAGGACCACCGGCCCGCGGTCGGATCCGTGTCGATCTCGAACCACACGCGCGTCGGCGAGCCGGTCTCGATCCGCCAGCGATCGGACAGCTGTTCGACCAGCACGAGCCCCCAGCCCCCGACGTCACGGTCGCCCCGAACCGGCAGGACGAAGCCTTCGCCGTCGTCGCGGACCTCGACGCGCAGCCGCCGCCCGTCGTGATCCACGGACAGGACGATCGCGTCGGCGCCACCCTGCGGCCCGTGGCGGACCGCGTTGGTGACGAGCTCACTGATCAACAACCGGGCGGAGTCGACGACGTCTTCGTCGATGGTGCCGACGAGCTCGTCGATCGCGCGCCGGGCATCGGCGACCGCATCGGGAGCGACCGGGAGGCGTCGCTCGACGCTGAAGGTTCGGGGAGCTTCGGACGTCGGCCGACTCAACGACGAGCTCCGGGCGCCATCCGGGGAAGGGTACCCCGACACCCCGCTCCGGAGGATGGGCGTGCATCGGAACTTCGCGCCCCGGACATGGATCGAGGTCGCCGTCCCAGGGGCGGACGGCGACCTCTCGTTGCTCGGTTCATGTTTCGGGTGCTGCGTCGATCGGACGTGCTCGCTCCGCTAGGAGAAGATGCTGACCCCTCCGGGGCCGACGAGCAGTCCGACGATGATCAGGACGATGCCTGCGACGACCGCACCGCGGACGAGGCTGACGATCCCGGCGATCACGAGGATCGCGGCGAGGATCCACAGCAGCGTCGCAGCGCCACCGCCGTCGTTCGCCTGTGCGAGTACCGACATGACTGACAGCATGTGTGTTTCCTCCTCTCTCCGTTCTCGTGGGCCGTGTGGTCCCGGCCGTCTCGTTAGTCGGTGATGCCGGGCAGGATGTAGAAGGCGAGGAACGCGAGGATCGCGAGCACGATCACCACGATCGCCGTGTACTTGATCGCCGCGTATCCGACGACCCCGTTCGACTCTTCGCGCACGGGTGACGGTGCCGCCTCGTGCACGTGGTCGGGCTCTCGGTACGTCATCCCTTGCACCTCCGTTTCGACGTCACCGGTCGAAGGCGAGCGTTCCCGCCCCCCGACCCGGGTAAACGCCTCCCTTCGGCGTCCCCCGGCGGCTCGCGCAGCGGGTACGCTCGGCCGATGCCCGACGACAGCAGATCGAGAACGCCCTCCGATCGCGACAGCGACGGTGCCGAGGGAGAGAGCCACGACGAGCGGCTGAATCGCGAGCTGATCGAGCTCCTCAACGAGCTGCGCGTCGCGCTCCCCGGCGTGCAGGTCCTGTTCGCGTTCCTGCTGACGATCCCGTTCACCGGGACGTTCAAGGACCTGTCGACCATCCAACAGGACGTGTACTTCGGCACGTTCTGCTCGACGATCGCCGCGACCGTGTTCCTGATGACGCCGACGGCGTACCACCGCCTGCGGTGGCGCCGTCGCGACAAGGAGCAGATGCTCCGGACGGCGAACCGCCTGACGATCGCGGGGCTCGTCGCGCTCGGGCTCGCGATCGCCGGGTCCGCGTACCTGATCGCGGACGTGATCTTCGGCGCGGCGGCCGCGCTCGTCACCGTCGCGCTCACGGTCGGGCTACTAGGCGGGCTGTGGTTCGCGCTCCCGTTGACGCGTCAGGCGACGGACGACGAGGACTGAACGTGCAACGGCCCCGCTTCCGCGCGGGGCCGTTGGTGAGGCGTCGAGGCGGGACGACTACTTGTCGTCGTCCATCAGATCGTTGGCCTTGTCCTTCACGGTGTCGACGGCGTCGTTCGCCTTCTCCTTCACCG
>DASPIF010000256.1:0-8442 GCA_035629255.1 Actinomycetota bacterium
TCGGTCCCCGGCGGCGAGGATCTGCGGCATCGTCGACGGGGAGACCGCGCCCTCGCCCACGGCGACGAGCGTCCCGACGAGGCTCCGCATCATCTGCTGCAGGAACGCGTTCGCGCGGGCGGTGATCTCGATGCGATCGCCGCGTCGCGCGACCGCGAGACGCTGGAGGTGCCGGGCCGTCGATGCTCCGCCCTGCGGGCGGCGGCCGAACGACCCGAAGTCGTGCTCGCCGACGAGCGCCCGGGCGGCGGCGCGCATCGCCCGCAGGTCGAGCTCGCCGGGCCGATGCCACACGAACCGCGCGTCGAACGGATCCGGCCAGTCGCCGAGGTCGAGCCGGTACGCGTACTCGCGCGCGCTGGCCGAGAACCGGGCGTCGAAGCCTTGCGGAGCGAACCGCGCGTCGGTGACGACGACCTCGGGGCCGAGCGTCGCGTTCACCGACCGCTGCAGCCGCTCGAGGTCGAGATCGCCCCGACCCCCGAACGACGCGACCTGCGCCCGCGCGTGGACGCCCGCGTCGGTGCGCCCGGCGACCGAGAGCTTCGGGAGCGGCCCGCACACACGCGTGAGGGCGTCCCGCAGGACACCCTCGACGGTGCGTTGGTCGCGCTGGGCGGCCCACCCGCGGAACCGCGTCCCGTCGTACGCCAGCGTCAGGCGCACGACGCGCTCGGTGGGGGTGGCCGCGCCCACGGCGCGGCGACTAGCCCTTCTCGACGAGCTCGATCCGCGCCATCGGCGCGGCGTCCCCCTTGCGGGGCCCGAGCTTGAGGATCCGGGTGTAGCCGCCGCTCCGCTCGGCGAAGCGCGGACCGATCTCGCTGAACAGCTTGTGGACCACGTCGCGGTCGGGGATGTCCTTGAGGACCTCCCGTCGCGCGGCCACGTCGCCCTTCTTGGCGAACGTGATCATCTTCTCGGCCAGCGGACGCACGGCCTTGGCCTTCGCCTCGGTCGTGTTGATCGCCTCGTGGACGAACAGCTGCGCGGCAAGGCCGTTCAGCAAGAGCCGTTGATGCGCCGGACCGGAGCCCAGCCGAGGTCCCTTCTTCGGCTTCGGCACTACTCCTCCCGCAGACCCAGGCCGAGCTCCTCGAGCTTGGCCTTGACCTCGTCGATCGACTTCTGGCCGAAGTTGCGGATGTCCATCAGCTCCGCCTCGGACTTCTGCACCAGGTCGCCGACCGTGTTGATGCCCTCGCGCTTCAGGCAGTTGTACGAGCGGACCGACAGGTTGAGCTCCTCGACCGTGATGCCGTGGTCGCTCGGCGCCGAGTCGTCCTCGGCCGGGCCGACCTGCATGGACGGCGCCTCGGCGAGGTCGCCGAAGAGCTGCACCAGCTCGAGCAGCGTGCCCCCGGCGCTCGCGAGCGCCTCGCGCGGCGAGATCGAGCCGTCGGTCTCGACGTCGAGGATCAGTCGGTCCCGGTCGGTCATCTGCTCGACGCGCGTGTTCTCGACCGCGTAGCTCACGCGGCGCACCGGCGAGAAGATCGAGTCCACCGGGATCACGCCGATCGGGTCGCGCGGCTTCTTGTTCTTGTCGGCCATCCGGTAGCCGACGCCCCGCTCGACGGTGAGCTCCATCTCGAGCGAGCCGCCCTTGCCGATCGTGGCGATGTGCATGTCGGGGTTCAAGATCTCGACGCCCGCGGGAGGCGCGATGTCACCCGCGGTCACGGCGCCCGGACCCTTGGCCTTGAGGTAGACCGTGACGGGCTCCTCCTCGACGTCGCTGCGGATCACGAGCTCCTTGAGGTTCAAGATCACGTCGGTCACGTCCTCGACGACCTTGGGGATCGTCGAGAACTCGTGGAGCACGCCCTCGATCCGGACGCTGCTGATCGCGGCGCCGGGGATCGAGCTGAGGAGCGTGCGGCGGAGCGAGTTGCCGATCGTGTAGCCGAACCCGGGTTCGAGCGGCTCGATCGCGAATCGGGACCGCACCGCGGAGACGGTCTCCTCCGAGATCTGCGGCCTGGCGACGATGAACATGCTGATTCCTCCTCCGGCGGGGGATCATCCATTCCTGCCCCACCGATCTGTGCGGGCTACCGCTTCGCTGCTTGAGCCCGAGACGGACTGCGAAGCGGCCCCGCACCCCGTGATCGACCACGGGGTGTGCCGTCGCGCTGCTAGACGCGGCGACGCTTCTTGGGCCGGACACCGTTGTGCGGCACGGGCGTGACGTCCTGGATCCCGGCGACCTCGAGGCCGGTCGCGGCGAGCGAGCGGATCGCCGTCTCGCGACCCGAGCCCGGACCCTTCACGAACACGTCGACCTTCTGCAGGCCGTGCTCCTGCGCCTTGCGCGCCGCCGCCTCGGCGGCGAGCTGCGCGGCGAACGGCGTCGACTTGCGCGAGCCCTTGAAGCCGACGTTGCCCGCGCTCGCCCACGAGATCGTGTTGCCCTGCAGGTCGGTGATCGTGACGATCGTGTTGTTGAACGTCGACTTGATGTGCGCCTGACCGTGGACGACGTTCTTCTTCTCGCGGCGCTTGGTCTTCTTCGCCTTGGGCTTGGCCATAGGGGCTGCTCCTACCTCGTCGTCCGGGTCGTCACTACTTCTTGCCGACCTTCTTCTTGCCGGCCACGGTCTTGCGGGGTCCCTTCCGCGTGCGAGCGTTCGTGTGCGTCCGCTGCCCGCGTACCGGGAGGCTGCGGCGATGCCGCACGCCCTGGTACGAGCCGATCTCGATCTTGCGCTTGATGTCCTGCGCGACCTCGCGGCGGAGGTCACCCTCGACCTTGTAGGTGCGGTCGATGAACTCGCGGATGCGGCTGACCTCGTCCTCGGAGAGGTCGCGCACCTTGGTCCCGCCGTCGATCCCGGCGCCGTCGACGATCTGGAACGCGCGGGTGTGCCCGATGCCGTAGATGTAGCGGAGCGCGATGTCGACCCGCTTGTCGCGCGGGAGATCGACGCCTGCGATACGAGCCACGCTGTTCCCCTCCTAGCCCTGGCGCTGCTTGTGCCGCGGGTTCGAGCAGATCACGCGGATCTGCCCGCGCCGGCGGATCACCTTGCACCGGTCGCAGATCTTCTTGACGGACGGCCGAACCTTCATGCGGCGTTCCTCTTCCTACTTGTAGCGGTAGACGATCCGCCCGCGCGTCAGGTCGTACGGGCTGAGCTCCACCAACACCTTGTCCCCGGGCAGGATCCGGATGTAGTGCATCCGCATCTTCCCCGAGATGTGTGCCAGGACGTTGTGACCGTTCTCGAGCGAGACCCGGAACATCGCGTTCGGGAGCGGCTCGGTGACCGTCCCCTCGATCTCGATGGCGTCTTTCTTCGGCAAGCTCCGGGGTCCTCGTTTCGATGCGGCAACGGCGCCTGGGCGCACCCGACCCACCCGCAGACGAGCCGGAACCCGCTCCCGGACGGAAGCGGCCGGTCAGTATAGGACGCTCGTGCCTGGAACGTCCATGACCTGCGGAAACGCGCCCTGAGCAGGGGCTCAGCCGCGAGCCGTGAGGATCTCGGGGCCGTCCTCGGTGACCGCGATCGTGTGCTCGAAGTGGGCGGACAGTGACCCGTCGTCGGTCACGACCGTCCAGTCGTCGGCGAGGACGCGGGTCTCCCACCCCCCGACGTTGACCATCGGCTCGACCGCCACCACCAGACCGGGCTTGAGCTGGGGGCCGCGGCCGGGCTCGCCGTAGTTGGGGATCTGGGGATCCTCGTGGAGCGAGCGCCCGATGCCGTGGCCGACGTACTCGCGGACCACCGAGAACCCGGCCCCCTCGGCCACCTGCTGGACCGCGGCCCCGACGTCGCTCAGGCGTCCGCCCGCGCGGATCTGCGAGATCCCGGCCTCGAGGGCGTCCTCCGTCACCCGCATGAGCTTCTCGGCCTCGGCCGAGTGCGCGTCGCCGACGATCACCGTGACGGCCGAGTCGGCGTGGAACCCCTGCCAGATCGCCCCGAAGTCGAGCTTGACCAGGTCGCCGTCCTTGACCCTCCGCTTCGTCGAGGGGATGCCGTGGACGATCTCGTCGTTGATCGAGGTGCAGATCGAGGCCGGGAACGGCGGCTGCCCGTACCCGAGGAAGGACGGGGTGGCGCCCTGCTCGCGGATGTACGTCTCGGCGACCTCGTCGAGCTGGGCGGTCGTCACGCCCACCCGGACCTTCGCGAGCACCCGGTCGATCGTGCCGGCGACGATGCGACCGGCCGCGCGCATCTTCGAGATCTCCTCGGGGGACTTGTAGATGATCATCCGTAGTCCTCGGTCAGGTCCGCGATCGCCTCGATGGTCCGGTGGGCGACGACCTGCTCCGGCGCCTCGGACTCGATGTCGCGGAGCAGGCCGCGCTCCCAGAAGTACAGGACGAGCGGCTTCGTCTCGCGATGATAGATCTCGAGGCGGTGCTGGATCGTCGCCTCGTCGTCGTCGGTCCGGCTCTGAAGGTCGCGACCGCAGACGTCGCACACCCCCTCGACGCGCGGCGGCTTGAACTCGATGTTGTAGCTGCGCTTGCAGTTCGGGCAGACGAGCCGCCCCATCAGCCGCTTGACGGCCACGGCGTCGGAGATCTTGAAGTTGAGGACGGCGGAGAGCTCGCGGCCGGCGCCCTCGAGGGCGGCCTCGAGCGACCTCGCCTGCGGCACGGTGCGGGGGAAGCCGTCGAGGATGAAGCCCTCGCGCGCGTCCGCCTGCTCGAGCCGCTGGAGGATCATCCGCGTCGTGATCGCGTCGGGGACGTACTCCCCCGCCTCGACGTAGCGCTTCGCCTCGAGGCCGAGCGCCGTCTCGTTCGCGATCTGCTCGCGGAAGATGTCGCCGGTCGCGATGATCGGGAGCCCGTAGCGCTCGGCGAGCCGCCGCGCCTGCGTTCCCTTCCCGGCGCCGGGCGGTCCCAGCAGGATGATGCGCATCCGCGCGCGCCTACGCTCGTCCAGGCAGGGCGGTCATCGCCCTAGCTGAGGAAACCCTCGTAGTGACGCATCATCAGCTGCGACTCGAGCTGCTTCATCGTCTCGAGCGCGACGCCGACGGTGATCAGCAGCGTCGTCCCGCCGAACGGGAAGTCCGCCAACGCCTGCGACGGCAGGAAGTACGCGATGAAGATCGCCGGGATCAGCGCGATCGCCGCGAGGAACAGCGAGCCCGGCAACGTGATCCGTGTCAGGACGGAGCTCAGGTAGTCGGCCGTCGGCGGCCCCGGACGGATCCCGGGGACGAACCCTCCGTACTTGCGGAGGTTGTCCGCGGTGTCGACCGGGTTGAACGCGATGGCCGTGTAGAAGTACGCGAAGAAGATGACCAGCAGGCCGTAGATCGCCATGTACGCGAGGCTCCGCTGGTTGATGATGTAGTTGTTCACGATGTTCTGGAACCAGTTGGCGTGGTAGACGCTCGTGAGCAGCGTCGGGAAGTACAGGATCGAGCTCGCGAAGATGATCGGGATCACGCCCGACTGGTTCACCTTCAGTGGGATGTAGGTGCTGCCGCCCGAGGTCATCCGCCGTCCGACGACGCGTTTGGCGTACTGGACCGGGATCCGGCGCTGCCCCTGCTCGATGAAGATCACCGCGACGATGATCCCGACGCCGATCACGAGGATCGTGATGAAGCGCGCGGTGCCGCCGGTGAGCAGGATCGCACGCCCCTGCGCCGGGATGCCCGAGATGACGCTCGCGAAGATCAGGATCGACATGCCGTTCCCGATGCCGCGCTGCGTGATCAGCTCGCCCATCCACATGATCATCGCGGTGCCCGCGGTCATCACGAGGACGATCAGCGCGATGTTCGGGGCCGTGAAGGTCCCCGCCGGGAAGATGCTCTGACCCACCCCCAGCCCGCTGTTGGGATCGGCGGAGTTGAACAGGAAGACGAGCCCGGTGGACTGCAGGATCGCGAGGACGACCGTGACGTAGCGGGTCGCCTGGTTGATCTTCTTCGTCCCCTGCTCGCCCTCCTTCTGCCACCGCTCGAGCTTCGGGATCACGACGGTGAGCAGCTGCATGATGATCGACGCCGTGATGTACGGCATGATCCCGAGCCCGAACACCGCCATCCGGGTGAGCGCTCCACCGGAGAACAGGTCGATGAAGCTCAGGAACCCGCCCTGGGCATTCGCGGCGTCCGCCAGGATGCTGATGTCGACGACCGGGACCGGGACGAACGACCCCAGCCGGTACACCGCGATGATGAACAGGGTGAAGAGGATCTTCGCCCGGAGGTCGGGGATCTTGAACGAGTTGACGAAGGCTCGGAGCACGAGGTTCTTATCCTACCCCTGGGGTCCGATGACCTCGGCGGTGCCCCCGGCCCGCTCGATCTTCTCCCGCGCGGTCGCCGAGAACGCGTGCGCGCGCACGGTGAGCGCCTTGTCGAGCTCGCCCCGGGCGAGGATCTTCACGGGACGGCTCTTGTGCGCGAGCCCGTGCGCGACCAGCGCGGCGGGATCGACGTCCTTGTCGAAGTACTTCGCGAGCGTCTCGACGTTCACGACCGCGTACTCGACGCGGTTCGGGTTCTTGAAGCCCTTGAGCTTCGGCACCCGGCGCTGCAGCGGCATCTGACCGCCCTCGAAACCGAGCTTGGGGTTGTGACGAGCGCCCCACCCCTTCGTGCCCCGGCCCGCGGTCTTGCCGCCCGCGCCCGCGCGGCCGCGACCGACGCGCTTGCGGTCCTTCTTCGCGCCCTCGGCGGGCTTCAGGTGATGGAGCTTCACTCGGCGACCTCCTCCACCCTCACGAGGTGCTGGACCTTGCGGATCATCCCTCGGATCTCCGGACGGTCGTCCTTGACGATGCTGTCGTTGATCCGGTGGAGCCCGAGCCGGCGCACGGTGTCCTTCTGATCCTGCGGGCGGTGGATCACGCTGCGGATCTGCGTGACCTTGATCCGTCCGCCCGCCTCGGTCTTCTTCGCCGCGGTCATCGGCGGCCGCCTCGGGGCTCGGGCTCGGCCGTCGCCTGGCCGCCGTAGACCTCCTCGAGCTTGGCGGCGCGCGTCGCCTGCAGACGGTCGCGGGCCGCGTTGACGGCGTCGACCATCGGCTTGGGGGCGACCTGGTGGATCTCGCGGCCGCGCAGACGCGCGACCTCCTCGGGACGGCGCAGCGACTTGAGGCCGGCCATCGCGGCCTTGACGATGTTGATCTGGTTCGACGACCCCATCGACTTGCTGAGGATGTCCTTGATGCCGGCGCACTCGACGAGCGCGCGGACCGGACCCCCCGCGATCACGCCGGTGCCGGGCGCGGCGGGCTTGAGGAGCACGACCCCCGCACCGTCCTCGCCGATCACCTGGTGCGGGATCGTGGTCCCCATCATCGGGACCTCGAACATCTTGCGCTTGGCCTCCTCGACGCCCTTCTGGATCGCCGCGGGGACCTCCTTCGCCTTGCCGTAGCCGAGGCCGACACGACCCGCGCCGTCACCGACGACCACGAGCGCGGCGAACGAGAAGCGCCGGCCGCCCTTGACGACCTTCGCGACGCGGTTGATGTTGATCACCCGCTCCTCGTAGATGCTCTTCTCGTTCTGGTTGTCGTATCGACGCATCAGATCTGCAACCCCTTCTCCCTCGCGCCCTCGGCGACGGCCGCGACGCGACCGTGGAACAGCCGGCCGCCGCGATCGAACACCGCGGTCTCGACGCCGGCGGCCTTCGCGCGCTCGGCGAGCGTCTCGCCGACGGCCTTCGCCGCGTCGAGCTTGCCGTCGCCGTCGCGCTTCACGTCCCGGTCGGACGCCGACGCGATCGTGCGTGCGGCGTCGTCGTCGATCAGCTGCGCGTAGATGTGGCGGTTGGACCGGTAGACCGCGAGCCGCGGCCGGTCGGCCGTGCCGGCGATCTTCTTGCGCACGCGGGTGTGGCGGTGCACGCGCGCGGAGCGCTTGGTCTTCGCGTCCATCAGGCGGCACCACCCTTCGCGGCCTTGCCGGCCTTCTTGCGGACGAACTCGTTCTCGTACCGGATCCCCTTGCCCTTGTAGGGCTCGGGCTTGCGGATCTTGCGGATGTTCGCGGCGACCTCGCCGACCTGCTGCTTGTCGTTGCCGCGGACCACGATCGAGGTGGGCGTCGGGGTCTCGAACTCGATGCCGTCGGGCGCGGGGACGTTGACCGGGTGCGAGTACCCGACCTGGACCTCGAGGTCCTTGCCCTTCATCGCGGCTCGGTAGCCCACGCCGACGATCGCGAGGCGCTTCTCGTACCCCTTCGTCACGCCCTCGACCATGTTCGCGATCAGCGTCCGCGTCAGGCCGTGCAGGCTGCGGTGGGGGCCCTCGTCGGTCGGGCGCTCGACCCGAACGGTGCCGTCCTCGGCCCGGGCGACCGTGATCGGGGCGGCGACCGTGTGGCTCAGCGTGCCCTTGGGGCCCTTCACCGTGACGACCTGGTCGTCGAGGGTCACCTCGACACCGGACGGGACCGGGATGGGAAGCTTGCCAATGCGCGACATGCTGGTGTTCTCCTC
>DASPIF010000257.1:0-4057 GCA_035629255.1 Actinomycetota bacterium
GGGAGCGGTCGGCGTGATCGACGGCAGCCAGGAGCTCCGGCGGAGCTCGAAGGCGTCGATCTCGTCGGCGTGCCGGAGCGTCAGGCCGACGTCGTCGAGACCCTCGAGCAGTCGCCACCGCGTGAACGCGTCGATCTCGAACACCTCGTCGACGCCGCCGCCGGTGACGCGCTGCGCCTCCAGGTCGACCGTGATCTCGAGGCTCGGATCGGCGGTGACGGCGTCGAGGAGCTCGCGGGTGCGCTCGGGAGCCAGGACGACCGGCAGGAGTCCGACCTTCGTGCAGTTGTTCCGGAAGATGTCGGCGAAGCTCGCGGCGACGATCGCCCGGAACCCATGGTCCTCGAGCGCCCAGACGGCGTGTTCGCGGCTCGAGCCGCTGCCGAAGTTCGCTCCCGTCACGAGGATCGTCGCGCCCCGGTGCTCGGGGCGGTTGAGCACGAAGCCGGGATCCTTGCGCCACGAGTCGAACAGGAACGGCCCGAAGCCCGTGCGCTCGACGCGCTTGAGGTACTCGGCCGGGATGATCTGGTCGGTGTCGACGTCGGCCCGGTCGAGCGGCACCGCCCGGCCCGTGTGGGACGTGAACGCCCTCACGGCTCGAGATCCTCCGGCGCGGCGAAGTGGCCGGCCACCGCGGTCGCCGCCGCGACGGCGGGCGAGACGAGATGCGTCCTGCCGCCCTTGCCCTGACGGCCCTCGAAGTTCCGGTTGCTCGTGCTCGCGCTCCGCTCGCCCGGCGCGAGCTGGTCGGGGTTCATCCCGAGGCACATCGAGCACCCGGCGTCGCGCCACTCGAACCCGGCGGCGCGGAACACCTCGTCGAGTCCCTCCTCCTCGGCCTGTCGCTTCACGAGCATCGAGCCGGGGACGACCATCGCCCGCAGTCCGTCGTGCACGCGACGGCCCCGTACGATCGAGGCGGCCTCGCGGAGATCGGTGATCCGGCTGTTCGTGCACGACCCGATGAAGACGGTGTCGGGACGGATCTCGCGCATCGCGACGCCGGGTTCCAGCCCCATGTACGCGAGCGCGCGGTGGCCGGCCTCGTCTGCCGGCTCGGGCACGACGTCGTCGATCGTGACGGTCTGCGCCGGGTTCGTCCCCCAGGAGACGTAGGGCTTCAGCTCCGTGGCGTCGAGGCGCACCTCGCGTTCGAAGGTCGCGCCGTCGTCGGTGGGGAGCGTTCGCCACTCCTCGAGGGCGGCCTCCCAGTCGGCGCCGCGCGGTGCGCTGGGGCGTCCCTCGAGCCACGCGAACGTCGTGTCGTCGGGCGCGATCATCCCTGCGCGCGCGCCGGCCTCGATCGACATGTTGCAGACGGTCATCCGGCCCTCCATCGACAGCGACGCGATCGCGTCGCCGCGGTACTCGATGACGTGGCCGATGCCGCCGTTCGTCCCGATCGTCGCGATGATCGCCAGGATCACGTCCTTGGCGGAGACGCCGGGCGGAAGTTCGCCGTCGACGGTGACCGCCATCGTGCCGGGCCGCGTCTGCGGCAGCGTCTGCGTCGCCAGCACGTGCTCGACCTCGCTGGTCCCGATCCCGAACGCGAGCGCGCCGAACGCTCCGTGCGTGCTCGTGTGCGAGTCGCCGCAGACGATCACGAGCCCCGGCTGGGTGAGCCCCATCTGCGGGCCGATCACGTGCACGATGCCCTGACCGAGCGACCCCGTCGGGAAGAGCGTGATGCCGAACTCCTCGCAGTTGCGCGCGAGCGCCTCCATCTGACGGACGCTGATCGGATCGACCGGCCCGGGCGCGGTCGGGACGTTGTGATCCATCGTCGCCACCGTGAGGTCGGGACGGCGCACCGGACGGCCGTGCAGCCGGAGCCCGTCGAAGGCCTGCGGGCTCGTCACCTCGTGCACCAGATGGAGATCGACGTAGAGCAGGTCGGGCTCGCCGTCGGCCGAGTGCACGACGTGTCGGTCCCAGACCTTCTCGACGAGCGTCCTGGGGGTCATCGTCCGAGCGTCGCACGTGTTCCGCTCGTCGTCTATCGTCGTTCCACGATGCGGAACCAACGCGCCCCGGAACGGAACCCGCGCGCGCCGTCGGTCGGCGCGATCGACCGGTCGGTCGCGATCCTCGACGCGATCGCGTCCGGCGAGAGCCGGTTCGGCGAGATCAGGGCGGCGACCGGGCTCGCCAAGGCGACCACCCATCGTCTCCTGGCCTCGCTCGCCACGCACGGGTTCGTCGCCCACGACGACGCCGGCGGGTACCGGCTCGGCCCCGCACTGCTGCGGCTCGCGGCGTCGGCGCGGCGGGGCGTCCCCCTCCGTGCGATCGCGCACCCGGTCCTCGAGCGGCTCTCGACCGAGACCGGAGAGAGCGCGCAGCTGTACGTGCGGTCCGGCGACGCGCGGATCTGCGTCGACTCCGTCGAGTCCGAGCACGAGCTGCGGACGATCGTCCCGGTCGGCGCGGCGTTGCCGCTATGGGCGGGCTCGGCCGCGAAGGTGATCCTCGCCCACGCCGGCGACGCCGAGCGGTTCCTGCGGCAATCGAGCGAGCGCGCGCGGTTCGAGCGCGACGTCGCGGCCGTGCGGTCGCGCGGGTGGGCGTCGAGCGCGGACGAACGTCAGATCGGGGTCGGGTCCGTGAGCGCTCCGGTCCTCGCGTCGGACGGGGGTCTCGTCGCGGTCGTGTCGGTCTCGGGGCCGTCGTCCCGGCTGTCGCGCGGGGCGGCACGCCGGTACGCGGGCGCCGTCGTCGAGGCTGCGCGGTCGATCGAGGCGGCCTTGGATGGCGGCGGGGGGTAGACCTCGGACCCCTCGGCGTCGGGTGTCGCGATCACGCCCGTGGGTCGGGCGGCGGGGCGTGGTCCGGGAGGAACACGTGGAACGACGAGCCGCCGCCGGCGCGCGGCTCGAACCAGGCGCGACCTCCGTGCAGCTCCGCGAACCGGGCGACGAGAGACAGCCCGATGCCGCTGCCACGCCGGGTGGGCGTGTCCGGCCCTCGCCGGAACGGCTCGAAGATCACCGACCGGTACTCCTCGGCGATGCCGGGCCCGTCGTCCTCGACGACGATCGTCGCTCCGGCGTCGTCGCGGGACAGGCGCACCCAGATCCGCGCCTCGGGCGGCGTGTGCCGGCCGGCGTTGATCAGGAGGTTCTCGATCAGCCTCTCCACCTTGGCGGCGTCCAGGTTGGCGGAGCAGCGATGCTCGTCGATATCGATGCGCCGCTCGCGCAGGACGTCGGTCCGCGCCACGATCGCCCGCGCCAGGTCGCCGAGCTCGACCGGGAACCGGCGCGGCTCGACGATCCCGCGGTCGAGACGGTCGAGGTCCAGCAGGTCGGTGAGGAGCGAGTTCATGCCCTTCGTCCGCTCGACCATCGTCCGCAGGAGGTCGCTGCGCTCGCCGGGGTCGAGGGTCTCGCCGAGACGATCCAGCGTGCTCGCCGCGCCGAGGATCGCCGTGAGCGGCTCCTTCAGGTCGTGCGACAGCGTGTGGAGCAGCGTGTTCTTCAACGCGTCGAGCGCGACGAGGCGTTCCTCCGCCTCCTTGCGCTCGGTGATGTCGTACATCAGGCCCTGCAGGCACAGCGGGTTCCCGTGGTCGTCGCGGACCACGCTTGCCTCGTCGAGGATCCAGACCCAACGCCCATCGCGTGCGCGCATCCGGTACTCGGCGCGGTACGGGGTCCCGTTGCGGAGGGAACGTTCCTCCTCGGCGCGGGCACGGTCGAGGTCGTCGGGATGAGTCAGCTGCCCCATCGGGGCGGGGTGGGCGAGCCATTCCTCCGGCGTGTAACCGAGGATCGTCTCGATGTGCGGGCTGATGTAGAGCCAGTCGCCGTCGTCGCCGTACTCGCCGAGATAGACGACCGCCGGCAGCTGCTCGACGAGCGCGCGATACTTCGCCTCGGTCTCGGCGTGATGGTCCGAGGCCAGCTTGGCCTCGCTGATGTCGAGCATTACGCCCTGCCACAGGGCGACGCCGCTCGCCGGATCCTCGACGTGGATCGCCTCGTCGCGGAACCAATGGATCGAGCCGTCGCGCGCGATCATCCGGTACTCGCTGTGGAAGCGGCCGCGCGGC
>DASPIF010000258.1:0-6292 GCA_035629255.1 Actinomycetota bacterium
CTCCGCGTAGAACTCGAGGACCTCGGGGGCGTCCGGAGGCAGCAAGAAGTCGTTCTCGGTCGCCCAAGCCCCGACCTCGGCCGCGCCGCCCTCGAGGACGACGACGTCGAGCGCGTCGATCTCGGTCTCGAGCAACACCCGTGCACCGCCCGCGCTGTCCTCGGCCGCGAACGCAAGCGGGGAGGCGACCGGCGGTTGGGTCTCGATCGCGAGACGCTGAAGGGTCCAGTCACCGCCGCGGATCACCTTGGTGGGCACACCGGGCAGCGGCACGATCGATCCGAACTCGCCTCCCCCGCCGGCGAACGTGAACGAGGTCACGTAGTGCTCGATGCCGTCGTGGTACGCCGCGAGCGTCGTGGTGCGGACGAGCGTGACGGTGCCGTTCGCGTTGATGAGCCCGCCGCAGGCGAGCGCCGGGGTGGCGACCAGCATCACCGCGGCGACGAACGACAGGGCGGCCGTGATCGAGCGACGAGCCATCGGAACCTCCTCGGTTCGGACCCGCGTCGCGGGTCGCAAGGACGCGGGTTCGACGGCGTCCCGCGACCGGGGGTTCCGACGATCAGCCGTTCCCGACGGGTCAGCCCGTCGCGCCGGTGGCGGCCGTGATCCCCGTCGCGCCGGTGGCGCCGGCGCCGCCACCCCCGAGGAGACGCTCGGCCTCGGCCACGGCTGCCTGCGCGGCCTCCACCTCCGCCTGGTACGTCGCGAGGTCGCCGGCTCGCAGCGCCTCGTCGGCCGCGAGGAAGTGCTCGGCGGCCTCGCGGAGCAACGCATCGATCTGCTCGTCGATCGTCCCGACCGGGGGCTCGCCGTCCGGCGGCTGCTCGCCATCCGGTGGCTGCTCGCCGTCGGCGGGCGGCTCGGCGGCCGCGCCGACCGCGGCGGCCAACGCCTCGGTCAGGGTCTCGCCGATCCCGATCTCGCTGCCGTTCACGACGAGCACCCGCGTGAGTTCGGGCAGAGCGTTCTGGCTCGCTTGCACGTACACGGGCTGGACGTAGAGGACGCCGTCGCCGAGTGGCATCACGAGGAAGTCGCCGAAGGTGACGGTGGATCCGGACCGGCTGAGCAGCGTCCGCTCCGACGCGAACCGCGGGTCGGCGTTGATCCGCGCGAACACCTGCGTCGGACCGTCCACGTTGCGGCCCGAGGGGAACTCGTACGAGAGCAGCTGACCGTACTCCTCACCCCAGTCGGACTTCGCGGCGAGCCAGGCGACCATGTTCTGCCGTTCCACCGGGGTGAAGGGAAGCACGAGCGCGAAGGACTCGGTGGTCTCGCCCGGAAGACGCATCAGTACGTAGTACGGCCGCATCGGGACGCCGGTCGTCGCGGCCGCGGTTCCGACGTCGTCACCGTCGTTGGCGGTCGCGGCCGGGTCGTTCGCGACCTGCCAGAAGTCCTGGCCGCCGTAGAACACCTCGGGATCCGTCACGTGGTAGTTCGTGAACCGATCCGCCTGGACGCGCAGCAGGTCCTCCGGATACCGGAAGTGCGCGAGCAGATCCTGCGACGCCTCGTCGACGGGTGTGAGCAGGTCGGGGAACGCTCGCTGCCACACCTGGATGATCGGGTCGCTCGGATCGGTGACGTAGTACGTCATCGTCCCGTCGTAGGCGTCGACGACGACCTTCACCGAGTTCCGGAGGTAGTTGACCGACCCGGTCAGGAACGGATCCCCCGCGGCGAGATCGATCGTGGCCAGATCGACCGGCTCGGAATACGGGTAATGCGTCGCGGTGGTGTACGCGTCCCAGATCCAGACGAGCCGCTCCTCCACCACCGCGGCGTACGGATCGCTGTCGTACCGAAGGAACGGCGTCGGCTTCGGCACTCGCTCGGAGAGGTGCCGGTTGATCAGGATCCTGCTGTCGCCGTCGATGAGCCCGGAGATCAGCAGGTTGACGTCGCGGTACCGGAGCGCGAACAGGGCGCGCTGGAACAGTCCGCCGATCGGGATGCCTCCATCGCCGGTGTAGGTCGTCGTCTGCTGCGCCTGGTCGTCCTCCGCGGTGCCCTGGAAGTCGAGCTCGCGGGCGCCGGACCCGACGACGACGAACGGCGCGTCGTCGACGACGCCCTCGCCGAAGTACACGCGCTGGCCCTCCTCGCTGAGCGCGGGCTCACCGACCGCCGGGACGTCACGCAGGGTGAACAGCGGCTGCCCCTCGACGGTCGCCGTGTTCACCTGCGATGCGACGGCGCCGAAACCGTGCGTGTACACGAGGTGGCGGTTCTGCCACGAGCCGCCCGGGATCGCACCCTGAGAGATCTCGCGCGCCGACAGCATCACGAGGCGGCGCTCGCCGCCGATCGTGTACCGGTCGACGTCGACGTCCGTGAACTCGTAGTACGCCCGGATCCGCTGCAGCAGCGCGAAGTTCTGATTGATCACGTCCGGCCGCCACAGGCGGATGTTCTGGATCGTCTGCTCGTCCTCCTCGAGGTCGGACTCCGTCACCGTGCCGGACAGCGGCAACGATCGTGACTCGATCGCAGTCCCGTCCTCGCGCACGAGGCCGAACGCCCGGCGCGTCGCGGCGATGTTTCGTTGGATGTAGGGCCGCTCGCGCTGGAGCTCCTGCGGCGCGACGCGGAACCGTTGCACCGCCGCCGGATACGCCGCGCCGGCGGTGATCGACACGAAGGCGAGCAGCGCGACCGAGATCACGGGCAGCGCCCACCCACGCAGACGGATGTTCACGAGGAACAGGACGGCGCAGACGATCGCAGCGATCACCAGGATCCGGAGCGCAGGCAGCTGGGCGTTGACGTCGGTGTAGGACGCTCCGGCCACGACGCCCCGTCGCGAGTTCAGGAGGTCGAACTGGCCGAGGTAGTAGCCCCACGCCTTCGAGAGCACGACCAGACCGAGCAGCACCGACAGGTGCGCCTTGACCTGCTCGGTGACCTTGTCGTCGAAGGCAGGCGCGCTCGGCCGGATCCCGCCCCACAGGTAGTGCGCGAGCGCGGTGAGCAAGAGCACGCCGACGAGCGCCGAGAACACCCAGCCCTGGAGGAACTCGAGCCACGGAAGCGAGAAGACGTAGAAGGCCGGGTCCCGGTCGAACAGCGGCTCGGGGTTGCCGAACGTGATGCCGGCAGAGTGCCGCCACAGCAGGAACGTCCGCCACTGGCCGGTCACGCCGAGCCCGACGAAGACGGCGATCACCGCGGCGAACAGCGGCACGACCCACCACGCGTACGGCTCGAACTGGAGGCGGTAGCGCTCGAAGATCTCCTGCTCGGGCGTGAGCGTCGGATAGCGCGGCGTCGTCCGGCGCACGATCCACAGATTCGCGTACAGCAGTGCGAAGAACAGGGTGCCGAACGCGAGCCCGAGCACGAGCTTCGTGCGCAGGACCGTCCAGTAGACGTCCGAGAGTCTGACCTCGCGGAACCACAGCACGTCGATGAAGAAGCCCGAGAGCGCCGTGAAGGCGATCACGAGCGCGACGGCCACGACGACGACGCCGATCAGCAATCGGCGGCGTCCGGTTCCGGGGGTCGGGATACGGGTGACCATCGGTCAGTGGCGAGGCGTTCGGCGGGGGGATCGCGCGGAGCGTATCACCGGTGCGACGGAGGCCTTCCGGCGCATCAGGCGACCGCCGTGAGCCGGTCGATCGCGTCGTCGAAGGACCCGACGGCGATCAGGCGCACGTCTCCGGTGTCGGCGGTCCGCGCCTCGGCCAGGTTGTCGCGGGGCACGACCAGCACCTCGGCGCCCGCCGACGCGGCGGCCGCGACCTTCTCCTCGACGCCACCGATCGGATAGACCGTTCCGTCGGCTCCGAGCGCGCCGGTCACGGCGATCGTCGCGCCGCTGGTGAGATCGCCGGGGGTCATCAGGTCGTAGAGGCCGAGCGCCCACGCGAGTCCGGCCGAAGGGCCGCCGATGCCACCGCTCGCGATCGTCACCTCGAACGGGAACGCTTCGATCATCGAGACGCCGATCAGCGGCTCGTCCCCGTCCGCGCAGGGCCCACGCACCAGGGTGACGGTCTCGTCCTCGCCGTCGACGTCGAGATCGAACCGGATCCGCTCCCGCGGCCCGATCTCCTCGAGCGCGCGCCGGGCATCGCGAACGTCCGAGACCGCCGTGCCGTCGATCGCCTCGATCACGTCGCCGACGAACAGCTCACCCTCCGCGGCACACCCCGGCACGACGCCCTCGATCAGCACTCCCTCGCCGTGGCGCTCGGGGTACCCGACGAGCTCCTCGAGGACGACGTACGCCGCGTCGATCTTGCTCTGATCCATCTGAGAGATCGACCGTTGCCGCTCCTGCTGCTCGCTCTGGCCGTCCGGATACAGGACGTCCCGGCCCACGACATCGAGGTCGCGGTCGAGCCACGCCCGGATCATGCCGAGGGGGGTCAGTTGGCGGAACGCGACGGACGTCAGGACGAACGTCCCGGAGGACTCGAAACGATCGCGCTCTTCGAACCGGATCAACGGCTCCACCGCGCGAGCCGGACCCGGACCGAGCGAGTAGTACGGCAGGGGGACGGTTCCGGCGGCGTAGACGAGCGCGAGCAGCGGGACGGCGAGCCACCATCGACGGGAGAGGAGACGCACGTCGTGATGCTACGGGCACCACCTGGTTACGCGGAAAGGTCGAAGGGGTAGGCTCCGCACGTTCCCCATGGCCACCGCGCTCGTCGTTCTCGTCTCGTTGCTCGTCGGCGCCGCGACCTATGTCGCGACGGTCCGCGGAGGTCGGCGGTCGCCCACCGCCGTCGGATTCGAGGGTCCCTCGGCGGCCGCGTCGACCACCGATGCCGTCGCGAGGCCCGCGCCCGCGGAGGACGACGCGGTCGGCGTCGCGAAGGTGGTCGCACTCGGCGTCGTCCGCGAGGTCCCAGACCCGGGGGAGGACGACGCGCCATCGCAGGGGGCGGAAGGGGCCACGGAGGGGGTCACGGAGCCGCTCCCGGACGCTGCGACGCCCGAGGGGGCCGATAGGGCCCAGGTTCCCCCTCCCCCGCTGGCCCCCGTGATCGTGAGCGCACCGCCGGGCCCCGCCCTCGATCCCGGTTATTCGTACCTCCGTGTCGCGACCGAGGGGCCGTCGTGGCGCGACCGCGTGGCGGGGGTGCTGGGATTGACGATCATGCTCGTGATCGGCGCCGGCACGGTCGCGTTCGCGATCTACCAGCTCGGCTCGGCGGTCAACGCGGTGATCCAGCGGTTCCTCGAGGGCTGACGCTCCCACTCACCGGTCGCCGGTCACCTCGCGAAGCTCGTCCACCAGCGTGCCCGACAGCTGATCGTCATCGCGGATCCGCTCCTCCAGGTTGAACTCGCCCGCGAACAGCTGGAGCGCGAGCCGCGTCCGGTCGTCGAGCACTCCCGTCGGCGGGCCCGAGTAGAGGCGATACGTCGCGAGTCGGTGCTGCAGCTCGGTGACGAGCTCGCGCGAGGCGACGAGGACCTCGTCGTCACGGACCAGGATCTCGCGGTCGTAGACCGCGAATACCCGTGCGAGCTCGGAGACGGCCTGGGGGTGATCGTCGACCCGGAGATCGACGTAGCGATCGTTCCGCTTGCCGTACCCGGCGCCCTCGCGGACGACGAGGATCGCGGCCGCCTGCCGCCCACGCCGGTCGCCCCCGACCGCATCCCCGGCGATCAGCGCGGTCAGCAGCCGGTCGGCCAGGTCCCCCGTCGCGCGCCGGAAGGCGTCCGCCATCGCGGCGATCACCTGCTCGCCGACGAGGAGGTTCCCCTGGCATGCGAATCGGTCGCCGGAGGTCCCGCCGGACCATGGCATGCATTTCGCGCCCGTGAACGTCGCCGCACGCCCTCGTGCGTCGACGATGCCGACCTGGCGCAGCTCCCGTTGTTTGTCACCGAGGACGAGCCGGTCGAGCGCTTGCCGCGCCGGCGTCGCGTTCTCGAGCAGCGCGAGCCCGTCCGGCCCGAACGCCGTGTTGGCCCACGATTGGGTCGCGACCGCGCCGACGCCGGCCTTCGCCCACGGCACGACGGCCCCGACGGCGGCGAACCGCGACGCGACCGCGACGCCGAGGTCGCCGTTGCTCGTATCGGCCCCGACGATCGAGAACGTCATCGGCGACGCACCAGCCGGAAGGACTCCTTGTAGTCGTCGAGGTGTTCGAGCATCACGCCGGCCCCCAACACGACCGTCTCGAGCGGGCGATCGGTGAGGTGCACCGGCACCTCGCACTCCTGCGACAGCAGGAGGTCGAGCCCGCGCAGCGAGCCGCCCCCACCGGTCAGGAACATACCGGTGTCGAGGACGTCGTGGGTCAGCTCGGGC
>DASPIF010000259.1:0-2001 GCA_035629255.1 Actinomycetota bacterium
CGGAGCGGTCGCGGACGCCGCGCGCGGTACCGCGAACGTCCTGGTCCCGATGCGGGAGGCGTTGCGCGTCCGGGCCACGCTCGGCGAGGTCTCCGACGTCCTGCGTTCGGTGTTCGGGGAGTACCGCCCGGTCTGAAGCCAAGCCACCGGGGGCGATCGGGGGCGGTGCGCGTCGCGGTGTTGCCGATGCGCGAAGCCGAACGTCGGGCGACGTCGTCGGTCAGCCGGCCAGCTCGGCGAGCGCGTGCGCGCACGCCGCAACGCCCGCGACGACGAGCGCCCACGCCAGCCACCGCGGACCCGAGCCGCGACCGACGCCGAGGCCGGCGATCAGCGTCACGAGGCCGACCGCGAGTTCGATCGCGTAGGTCGCGGCTTCGTCCACGCGGCGAGCGTCGCACGCTCCGCCCGACGTGCGCGGGTAGCATCCGCCGTCATGCGGGTCGCGGTCGTGGGCGGGACGGGCGCCGAGGGGTTCGGGCTCACGTTGCGCCTCGCGCGCGCGGGTCACGAGGTCGCGATCGGATCGCGCTCGGCGGAGCGCGGAGCGGCCAGCGCCGACCGGGCGACCGAGACGCTCGGGACGGCCGCCGTCACCGGCACGACGAACGAGGAGGCAGCGGCGGCCGCCGAGGTCGTGTTCGTCACGATCCCGTTCGAGGGCCAGGCCGAGATCTACCGGACGATCAAGGGTTCCGTGACCAGCGACGCCGTCGTGTGCGACGCGACGAGCCCGCTCGCGACGGCGGTCGGCGGCCGGGCGTGGCACGTCCTGCGTCCGTGGCACGGCTCCGCGGCCGAGCAGGCGGCGGCGATCCTCGGCGACGGCATCCGGATGGTCGCGGGGTTCCACACGATCTCGGCCGAGGCCCTGCACGCGCTGGACGTGCCGATGGACAGCGACGTCCTCGTCTGCGGGGACGATCCCGAGGCCAAGCGGACGGTCGGTCGGCTGATCGAGCAGATCCCCGATCTGCGATGGGTCGACGCCGGTCTGCTCTCGCAGGCGCGCATCGTGGAGCCGATGACCGCGCTGCTGATCTCGATCAACCGGGCCTACAAGGTCCGGGACAGCGGCTTCCGGATCACGGGCCGGGACGGGTGGGGCGACCCGAAGGGTTGAGCGTCGTCGCGCGGTCGCCCCGGGCTCATTCCAGGACGACGAGCGGGTCGCCCGCCTGGACGACCTGACCTTCGGAGATCGGGAGCTCGGCCACCCTGCCCTCGCGAGGCGCGGGGACCGCGTTCTCCATCTTCATCGCCTCGAGGATGCAGACGACGTCGCCCGCCCGGACGTCCTGACCGGGCTCGACGAGCACGCGCAGGATCGTCCCTTGCATCGGTGCGGAGACGACGCTGTGGACGGACTCCGCGCGATGCGCGCTCGAGCGGCTCGGCGCCTTGGGGGCGGTGTCGCGGCGCTGGTCGAAGATCCGGATCGGGACGCGGCGCCCGTCGACCTCGAGCAGCAACTCGGCCGGGACCGGCGCCCGCTCGGGGGCCGACGGTGTCGCGGCCTCGTCGGAGAGATCGAGCTCGGCATCGCGCAGCGCCTTCTCGAGCCACGTCGTCGTGTGGGTCGACTTGCGGAAGGCTCGCGTCTGCAGGATCCACCGGTGGAGCGGGATCGTCGTCGGGACACCCTCGACCCGGTACTCGCCCAGCGCGCGCAGCATCCGGCCGATCGCGCGATCGCGCGTCTCGCCGCCCACGATCACCTTCGCGAACATCGAGTCGTAGTCCGCCGGGATCTCGCGACCCTCGTCGATGAACGAGTCGACCCGGACGAAGGGGCCCGCGGGCTCGCGGTACCGCGTGACGCGCCCCGGTCCCGGCAGGAAGTTGCGTGCGGGATCCTCGGCGTTGATCCGACACTGGATCGCCGCGCCCCGCGGCTGGACGTCGGCGACGTCGTCGAGCTCGTCGCCGAGCGCGACCCGCAGCTGGAGCGCGACGAGGTCGAGACCCGTCACCATCTCCGTCACGGTGTGCTCGACCTGG
>DASPIF010000260.1:0-3337 GCA_035629255.1 Actinomycetota bacterium
GTCGAGGACACCGAGATGGCCGCCAAGCCCCTGAGGCGCCTCGTCGCCGTCGCCGCCGGTCTCACCGTCGTGCTGCTGCCGCAGCCGGCATCGTCCGTGCGCGCCGAGCGGGGCGTCCTCGCCGGCGATCGGGGCTCGGGACCTCCCATGTGGCTCGTGCAGACCGTCGCCGCGGCGCCGGGCGTGCGTTGGTCCGACGTCCCAGCCAGCCACTGGGCGCGGAACGCGATCGACTTCGTCGCCGGCTCCAACGCGTGGATGCGCGACTACAAGGCCAACGCCGACGGCAGTTACCCCTTCCGGCCCGACGTGCCGGAGAACCGACGGTCGTTCGCGAGGGCGCTCGTCAAGGCGTTCGAGCCGACGGCCGAGGCAGACCCCTCGATCTCCTTCTCCGACGTGGCGAGCGGCGATCGATCCTTCCGGTGGGCGAGCGTCGCCGTCTCCCGCGGGTGGATGCAGACCGACGGCTCCGCGTTCCGCCCGACGGAAGCCGTCACGGTCCGAGACGTGCATCGCGCGCTCGTGCTCGCGCTCGGTCTCGGCGATCTCGCGGCGGGGGCGCAATCGATCCATCTCCGGGACGGGACGCCGCTCGACGTCCCGGCGGGCTTCGGGACGCTGCTCATCGGGATGCGGCTGGGACTCCGGTTCAACCACGGCGACGAAGGGCTCGATGTCGGACCCGACGATCCGCTCCCGCGCTCGGAGGTCGCGTGGTCCCTCTACCGTGCGAAGACCGCCCCGACGTGGATCCGCGACTCGCTCTCCGCGTACGCGACGATCTCGCTGCCGAACGTGAGCGACAAGATGGTGCGGGTCGTCGAGTGGGGCATGCGCTTCGTCGGCCACCCGTACCTTTGGGGCGGCGACTGGGACACGGCCACGCCGAGTGGCTACTGCTGCGGCTGGCAACCGCGCGGAGGATTCGATTGCTCGGGCATCACGTGGTGGATCCTGAAGCGGCAGTCGTCGGGGTGGGACAACACGCCGCCTCGCCCGTACGCCGGCTGGGATCTCCCGCAACGCGCGTCGGCCGCGATGGCGACGGTGGGCAAGCTCCGGTGGGACGAGATCCGTCCCGGCGATCTCCTGTTCTACGACGGCAACGGCGACGGCACGGTCGACCACGTCGACACGTACCTCGGCGCCGGGTGGGCGCTCGATTCCGGGAGCAGCAACGCCGGCGTGACGATCACCCGCGTCGAGGACTCGTGGTACGAGGAGCACTTCGTCCACGGACGCCGCATCATCGGCTAGGCCTCCGCCGAGGCCGCGATCTCTCGCTCCAACGCCTCGCGTTCCTCGTCGGTCAGCGGGCGTGAGCGGCCGGTCGCGGGATCGCGCGGAACGACGACGGCCGACGCCCTGGCCGACACCGTCCCGTCGAGCCTCACGATCTCCTCGCGGGTCCGGATGCTGGAGCGTCCGACCGATCCCCCGGCGCAGCGCACGAGGACCACGCCGTCGTCCTGCTTGAGCTCGTGGAGGTAGTCGATCTCGACGTGCGCGAGCACGAAGTCCCAGGTGTCGCCGAGCGGACCGAGCACCGCATGGACCCACGCGTCACGCACCTCTTCGAGGTAATTCAGGTACACGGCGTTGTTCACGTGGCCGTACGCGTCCATGTCGCGCCAGCGGATGTCGATCTGACGCTCGCGCATCAGCGAAGCGCCCACGCAGCGTTCACGGAGCGATCCGGTCGACGTCGACGCCCTGCTCCCCGAGCCATGCGACGGCCCGCGCGATGGCGTCGTCGTCCCCGTCCACCTGGAGGATGATCCAGCCCCCGCGGTCCTCCTCGAGGTTCGCGCGCCGGATCGTCGAGATGAGGTCGAACGCCGTCGCGAGCCGGTGCAGGACCGGCTCGGAGATCAGGTCGCGGGGGAAGGAGAGATGCAGGTGCGCGCTCGTCATCGGGGGCATCCTGCCACGGCCGTCGCGAGACCCGCCCGCCGGGGAAAACGGGACGGGCCCCGGGACCGAGGTCCCGGGGCCCAGCGTCCCTCGGAGAGAGGGGGCTCCTGTCGGTGGTTCGCTGCGTCGCCCCCGTCGGTTCACCGGCGACTAGAAGTCCATGTCGCCGCCGCCCGGCATGGGCGGAGCCTTCTCCTTCTCGGGCTTCTCGGCGATGACCGCCTCGGTCGTCAGGAACAGCGCCGCGATCGAGGCCGCGTTCTGCAGCGCGCTCCGCGTCACCTTCGTCGGGTCGATCACGCCCGCCTTGAACAGGTCCTGGTACTCACCCGTCGCGGCGTTCAGACCGAAGCCCTGATCCATCGAGCGGACCTTCTCGATCACCACGCCGCCCTCGAGTCCGGCGTTCGTGGCGATCTGCTTGATCGGCTCCTCGAGCGCACGGCGCACGATCGTCGCGCCGGTCGCCTCGTCGCCGTCGAGGTCCACCTTGTCGAGCGCGGCCTGAGCGTTCAGGAGCGCGACGCCGCCACCCGGGACGACGCCCTCCTCGACGGCGGCACGCGTCGACTGCACGGCGTCCTCGATGCGGTGCTTCTTCTCCTTGAGCTCGACCTCCGTGGCCGCTCCGACCTTGATGACCGCGACACCCCCGGCGAGGCGCGCGAGGCGTTCCTGGAGCTTCTCGCGGTCGTAGTCGGAGTCGGTCTTCTCGATCTCGGCCTTGATCTGGTTGATCCGGCCCTTGATGTCGTCGTCCTTGCCGCCACCCTCCACGACCGTCGTGTCGTCCTTCGTCACCACGACCTTGCGCGCGGTGCCGAGCAGGTCGAGCGTCGCGTTCTCGAGCTTGAGGCCGACCTCCTCCGAGATCACCGTTCCGCCCGTCAGGATCGCGATGTCCTGGAGCATCGCCTTGCGGCGGTCACCGAACCCCGGCGCCTTGACGGCGACGGAACGGAACGTGCCCCGGATCTTGTTCACGACCAGCGTCGCGAGCGCCTCGCCCTCGACGTCCTCGGCGATCACGAGCACCGGCTTGCCGGCCTGCATGACCTTCTCGAGCGACGGGAGGAGGTCCTTGACCGCCGAGATCTTCGAGTTCGCGATCAGGATGTACGGCTCGTCGAGCACCGACTCCATGCGCTCGGGGTCGGTGACGAAGTACGGGCTGATGTAGCCCTTGTCGAACCGCATGCCCTCGACGAGCTCGAGCTCCATGCCGAAGGTGTTCGACTCCTCGACGGTGATCACGCCGTCCTTACCGACCTTGTCGACGGCCTCGGCGATCTGCTGGCCGATCTCGGGGTCCGCGGCGGAGATGGCGCCGACGTTGGCGATCTCCTCCTTGGCCTCGACGTCGCGCGACTGGTTCTTGATGTTCTCGACCGCGAGCTCGACCGCCCGCTCGATGCCGCGC
>DASPIF010000261.1:0-3710 GCA_035629255.1 Actinomycetota bacterium
GCCTCGGACCGCTCTCGTCGCGGGCGTATCCTGAAGCGGCCCGGCCCACCGGGCGGCGAGAACGGTCTCAGCCAACGCGGCGATCGGACGGGCCCCGGATGGACCAGGACGAACCTCGGGAGGCGACGCCCGACGTCGGGGGAGCGCCTTCGGACGAGTTGCTCCTGGCCCTGCGCGAACAAGGCATACGCGACCAGGCGTTCGAAGCGCTGCCCGACGCCGCGCTCCTCGTCGATCGCCAGGGCGTGATCGCGGATCTGAACCGCCGTGCCGTCGACCTGCTCGGCCGGTCGCCGGACGAGCGCGTGGATCTCGACGAGGTGCTCGCGTCCGACGACGGTTCCTCGCTATCCGAAGCCGAGCGCCGGCCGCTCCGCGTCGAGGCCCGGCGCGTCGACGGCTCGACGACCGTCGCGATCGCGCGCGCGACGCGCGTCCAGGTCGGGCCCGACACCCTGACGATGTACGTCCTCAGCGACGCGTCCGAGCCCTTCCGACACGTGGAGGTCGTGGAGCTCGAGGCGGACCGACGACGGATGCAGGAGCTCGAGCGCGTCGCCGCCGAGGACGCGGTGCGCCTCGAGCGGCGCGTGGCGCGCCTCCAGGCGATCACCGACGCGGCACTCGCGCACCTCTCGCTCGATCAGCTCTTCGAGGCGCTGCTCGAACGTCTCCGCGAACTCCTGAACGCCGAGGCGGCGACCGTCCTGCTCCTCGACCCGGAGCTTCGGGTCCTGAAGATCGCGACGACGAGCGGGCTCCCCCGCGGTCCCGAGGATCTCCTCGATGTCCCGCTCGGCAGCGGGGTGGCGGGCCGGATCGCGACCGGCCGGCGCCCGGTGATCATCGGCGACCTGCGCCGCGTGCGATCGGTGAACCCGTTCATCCACACGACGCTGCGTTCGCTCGTCGGCGTTCCGATCATCCATCGCGGAGAGGTCACGGGGGTCGTCCACGTCGGGAGCCTGCGAGCCCGCCACTTCACCGAGGAGGACATCACCCTCCTCGAGATCGTGGCGGCGCGTCTCGCACCGGCGATCGAGAACGCGCAGCTCCACGCGTTCGAACGAGCGGCCCGGGCCGAAGCCGAGCAGGACGCGCGACGCCTGCGCCTCCTTCAACAGATCGCGGAGGAGCTCGGCTCGATCCGACCGGTGGAGGCCATGGCCGACGCGGTCGTCGGGCAGATCTCCTCCGCCTTGCACACGGCCGGGGTCGCGATCGCGGTCGTCGCGCCGGGCGAGCGCGACCTGCGGGTGATCGCGGCATCGGGGTTCGACGACGCGACCCGCGCGCGATGGGCATCGATCCCGCTCGATGCGCCGATCCCGCTCGCCCGCGCCGTGCAGGAACGGCGCGCGATCCTGATCGCGTCGACCGGGGAGCGCGATGCGTCCTTCCCGACGCTCGCGACGACGCCGACGATCGGCCGGTCGTGGGCGTCGTTGCCGCTGGTGGTCGACGGCGCGGCCGTCGGCGCGCTCGGGCTCAGCTTCCGCGAGGAACGCGCGTTCGATGCGTCCGACGTGGAGCTGTTCACCGCGATCGCCCACCAGGCGGCGCAGGCGATCGACCGCGCGAGTCGGTACGACGCCGAGCGGCGCAGCGTGCAGCGCGCCGAGGCGACGGCACGGCGCCTTTCGCTCCTCCAATCCCTGACCGCGAGGTTCTCGCGAGCGCTCACGCCACGCGAGGTCGCGTCGGTCACGGTCGAGGAGATCGCCACCGCGCTCGGCGCACCGTCGGGCGCCTTCTTCGTCCTCGACGACGAGGGGATGTTCGAGCTCCAGGCGTCGCACGGCTACCGCGACGTCGACCTCCTCGCGTGGCGCCGGTTCCCGGCCGACCTCCCGACACCCGCGGGCGATGCGTTGCGCACCGGCGAGCTCGTCGTCGCCCGGACGCGCGACGAGCTCCTCGAGCGGTATCCGTCGTTCGCCGATCACGTCTCCGATCGATCCGTGGGTGCGACCGTGACGGTCCCGGTCGGCGTCGACGAGCGCGCGATCGGGGCGGCCGCGTTCACGTTCGCAGCGGACCGCGCCTGGCACGACGAGGACCTCGAGCTCCTGCGCGCCCTCGGCCGCCACGCCGGGCAGGCCCTCGAGCGCGCGCGGCTGTTCGAGACCGAGCGACGGGCGCGACGCGATGCGGAGCAAGCGCGCGAGCGGACGGAACGCCTGCAGGCGCTCGCCGGCGAGCTCATCGAGGTCGAGACGGAAGCCGAGGTCGAGAACCTGCTGTCCGAGCACATCCTCGCGGCGGCCGGCGGCAACGCATCCGTCGTCGTCCGCCTGTTCGACGACGGGATGGTGCGGATCGTCGCGAGCCGGGGCTACGTCCGCGACACGATCGAGCGCGACCGCGAGATGGACATCGACGCGGCATCGCCGCTGAACGACGCCATGCGCTCGCGGGTCCCCGTATGGATCACGTCCCGCGAGGAGTTCGAGGAGCGCTACCCGCTCCTGCTCGACGACTGGCAGCGGCTGGGGCACGAGTCGTCGTTCGCGGCGATCCCGCTCAAGGTCGCCGACCGCATCGTGGGCGCGGTCGGCGTCCGCGTGGCCGAGACGGATCCGTGGGACGAAGAGGACAAGAACTTCCTCCGAGCGATCGCGCGGCAGGCGGCGCAGGCGATCGAACAGACCGCGTCGCGTCGCGCGGAGGCCCAGGCGCGCGCCGCCCTCGAGCTGAGCGAACGCAGGAACCGCTCCCTGATCGAGACGACGTCGGCGATCCACTGGACGATGGACCCCGCCGGCGCGTTCGTCGAGCCGCAGGCGTCGTGGTCCGACTTCACGGGTCAGACCTGGGACGCGTACCGCGGGTTCGGCTGGGTCGACGCCGTCCACCCGGGCGACCGCGACGCGCTCCTCGACAGCTGGGTCGAGGCGCGCGACGACGGCGTCGTCTACACGACCGAGGCGCGCTTGCATCACGCGGGACGCGGCGAGTACCGCCAGGTGGTCGTTCGGGCAGCGCCGGTCCGCGACGACGACGGCCACATCTCCGAATGGGTCGGGACCGTCACCGACGTCCACGACGTCCGCCTCGAGCAGCTCGGCAGGATCGAGCGGGAGCGCGCCGCACGCGCCGAGCTCGAGGAGGCAGGCGAGCGGCTCGCGTACCTCGCCGACGCCAGCGGCGTCCTCGCGGCATCGCTCGACGTCGACCAGACGATGCAGCGCCTGGCCGACCTCGCGGTCCCGCGCCTCGCCGACTGGTGCACCGTCGACATGCTCGAGCCTGACGGCTCGATCCGGTTGGTCGCCGTCGCGCACGTCGATCCGAAACGGGTCGAGCTCGCGCACGATCTCCGCCGGCGCTACCCGACCGACCCCGAAGACGAGACCGGTGTCCCGAACGTGCTCCGAACGGGCCGGCCCGTGATCATGCCCGAGATCCCCGAGGAGTTCCTCGACGAGGCGAAGCGCCGGAACCCCGAGCTCGCCGACCTCGTCGACGAGCTCCAGCTCCGATCGATGATGACGGTCCCGATCGCGGCGAAGGACCGCGTCCTTGGGGCCATCTCCTTCGTGTGGGCGGAGTCCGGCCATCGGTACGACCAGGAGGATCTCGCGCTCGCCGAGGATCTCGCACGGCGAGCTGCCGTGGCGATCGAGAACGCCCGCCTGTACGAGGCCGAGTCGGAGGCGCGCCGCCGGGAGGCGCGCGCCCGCGCCCGGGTCGAGGTCCTCGCCGAGACC
>DASPIF010000262.1:0-2058 GCA_035629255.1 Actinomycetota bacterium
CGTGGCGGATCGAGGACATCACGATCGACCGGGTCGTCGTCTCGCCCGCGCCGGGCGAACTCGGCAAGATGCCCTTCTGGCACGGCGACAAGCCCGGGCGGCCGATCGAGCTCGGACGCGCGCTCGGTTCGACCACCCGCGAGCTCGCGGCGCTACCGGCAGACCGCGCGGTCTCGACGCTGCAGAGCGACGTCGGGCTCGACGAGCTGGCGGCGCGCAACCTCGTGCAGTTCCTCACCGACCAGCGCGATCAGGGTGGCGCCGTTCCGGACGACCGCACGATCGTCGTCGAGCGGTTCCGCGACGAGATCGGCGACTACCGCGTCTGCGTCCTGTCGCCGTTCGGGGCGAAGGTGCACGCGCCGTGGGCGATGGCGATCCGGTCGCGGCTCGAGGAGCGGTACGGGCTCGACGTGCAGATGCTGTGGAGCGACGACGGGATCGCGATCCGCCTCCCCGAGTCCGAGGAGCGGCTCCCGGTCGAGGACCTGGTCTTCGACCCCGAGGAGATCGAGGACCTCGTCGTCCGCGAGCTGCCGGGGACCGCGTTGTTCACGACCGTCTTCCGCGAAGCGTCGGCTCGAGCGTTGTTGCTCCCCCGCCGCTCGCCGGGCAGGCGCACCCCGCTGTGGCAGCAACGGCAGCGCGGCGCGGACCTGCTCGAGGTCGCGAGCCGATACCCCACGTTCCCGATCCTGCTCGAAGCGACGCGCGAGTGCCTCCGCGACGTCTTCGACGTCCCGGCGCTCAAGGGCGTGCTCGGCGAGATCCGCGCCAGGACGATCCGCATGGTCCCCGTGGACACCGACCGCGCGTCGCCGTTCGCGCAGTCCCTGCTGTTCCGCTGGATCGCGCAGTACATGTACGAGGGCGACGCGCCGCTCGCGGAGCGGCGAGCGGCCGCGCTCGCGCTCGACCGGGAGCTGCTGCAGGAGCTGCTCGGCGCCGAGGACCTGCGCGAGCTGATCGACGCCGACGCGCTCGCGGACCTCGAGCTCGAGCTGCAGCACCTCGCCGACGGTCGCCGCGCGCGCAACACCGACGACCTCCACGACCTGCTCCGGCGGCTCGGCGACCTCACGCGGGCGGAGGTCGACCTCCGCGCAACCGGCGACGCGGCGGAGTGGCTCGAGGGGCTGGAGCGCGAGGGACGGACGATCCGGCTCCGCGTCGCCGGCGAGGAGCGGTTCGTCGCGATCGAGGATGCCGGGCGGTACCGCGACGCGCTCGGGGCCGCGCTGCCCAAGGGCGTGCCGATGGTGTTCGCCGAGTCCGTGCCGCAGCCACTCGTGTCGATCGTCGCGCGGTACGCGAGGACGCACGGCCCCTTCCACGCGCGGGACGTCGCGGCGCGGTTCGACGCTACCCTCGAGCGCGTGGCCGCCGCGCTGTCGCGCCTCGAAACCGACGGCCGCCTCGTCCTCGGGGAGTTCCGGCCGGGCGGGAGCGAGCGCGAGTGGATCGACGTCGACGTCCTGCGGTCGCTCCGCCGGCGATCGCTCGCGGCGCTGCGGCGCGAGGTGGAGCCGGTCGACGCGACCGCGCTCGCCCGCTTCCTGCCCGCGTGGCACGCGATCACGCAGCCGCGCTCCGGACCGAACGCGCTTTCCGAGACGATCGAGCAGCTCCAGGGCGCGGCGATCGCCGCGTCGATCCTCGAGACCGATGTGCTGCCGTCGCGCGTCCGGGCGTACCGACCCGCGGATCTGGACGCCCTCTGCGCGAGCGGCGAGGTCGTCTGGATCGGGGCCGGCGGGATCGGGGCGGACGACGGCCGGATCGCGATCGCGTTCCGAGACCGTCTGCCGTTCATCGCACCACCACCGTCCGCGGCCACGCCGGAGGGCGAGATCCACGACCGTCTCCGCGAACATCTCGCGGCGCGCGGGGCCTCCTTCTGGCCGGAGCTCCTGGTCGCCGCCGGGGTCCCCGACGAGCGTGCGGTCCTGCTCGCGCTGTGGGACCTCGTCTGGTCGGGGGAGATCACGAACGACACGCTCGCCCCGCTCCGCGCCTTCCTCGGCGGACGGCACCGCGCGGCCCGTTCGAGCCGTCCGC
>DASPIF010000263.1:0-2038 GCA_035629255.1 Actinomycetota bacterium
CGACGGGCGCGTAGGCCGCGCGACCGCCCACCACCGGCGGGACCAGGGAACGGCGGCGGCCCCCCGCGGGCGAGGGGCCGTCGACGATCGGGGGAAGAGGCTCGTTACAGGGTCGTGGAGGTCCCGCTCTCCGTGACGGCCGGCATGTCGGCGAGGTTCGACGTCCACTCGTCTTCGCCGGTCTGCGCGCCGCGCTGACGGAACCAGTAGTAGACGCCGCCACCGGCCGCGACCAGGAACAGGAACCAGCGCCCCTTGTGGGATCGCTTCTTCCCGTCCGAGTCCTCCTCGGCGGCCATCTCGTTGAAGCGCTCCTCGATCAGGTCGAGGATCCGGCGGTGCTCCGCACGGCTCTCGCTGACCTCGTCGCGCAGCAGGTCGTTCTCGTGGCGCAGGCGCTCGGTCTCGGACGTCGCGCGCTCGAGACGCCGCTCGGTCGCGCGATCCTTCACCTCGTGGGCCATCGACTCCGCCTTGTCGCGGGCGCTCCGGCCCATCCACTTCATCGTGCTTCCGACGCTCATCTCCGCCTCCTTGCTCGGCGATAGGGGAGGCCTACCCGCGGGACCGGGTCGGCGAACCTGCGATGCTGCGGGCCCCGATGGAACCCGACGCGCCCCTCGGCGACCTCGTCTCGGGCGGCCCGGCCCGGCGTCCGGACCGTCGGCGGCCCCGCCGCGGTATCGGCGTGCGCCTCGAGCCGGTCGAACCCGAGCGCGACGCCGAGCCGTTGTGGCGCGCGACGAACGACGGCACAGGACGCGGCGACGCGGTGTGGACGTACCTGGCCCACGGCCCGTACGCCTCGGTCGAGGAGATGCACGATTGGCTCGGCTCGCTCGTGCCGTCGGAGGACCCGCTGTTCCTCACGGTCCACACCGACGACGGGCCGTCGGGGATCGTCAGCTTCATGAGCATCGATCCCGAGATGCGGAGGATCGAGCTCGGGAACATCTGGTACGCGCCTCGCGCGCAGCGGACCGGCGCGAACACCGAGACGATCTACCTGCTGCTCGGCGAGGCGTTCGACGAGCTCGGGTACCGGCGCGTGGAGTGGAAGTGCAACGCGCTGAACGCGCGCTCGCGCGGCGCCGCCGAGCGCCTCGGGTTCACCTTCGAGGGCGTGTTCCGACAACACATGGTCGTCAAGGGGCGCAACCGTGATACCGCCTGGTACTCGATGCTCGACACCGAGTGGCCGAGCGCGCGGGACGCGTTCGAGCGGTGGCTCGCGGCGCCGACCGACGCGCGTCCCTCGCTGGCGTCCCTGCGCGATCGATGAGTTCGAACAGGCGCGTCATTACCACGTCGGCTTGGTGACCATCAGGAAGACGATCACGATCACGTCGACGGCCAGGACGATGCCGACCACCGTCCCGCGCCTGGCGAGCGCGGCGTACGCCGGAGACGAAGGACCATCGGACTCCACGAGCTGGATCTGACGCCGGAGCGTGGGGGTGTACACCAGGAGGCCGAGCACGACCGCGACGAGGTAGAGGCCGAGCGCCGTCGCGATCCAGAACGTCGTCAGGTCGAGGTCGCCGACGATCACCATCGAGATGCCCGTGACGAGGAGGAGCGCGTACGCCGGGTTCGCGATCCGGTCGTCGAGGAGCTTGACCCCGCGGAGCGCGAAGGCCGTGTGCGCATGCTCGCGGTCGCCGCGTGCGAGCCAGAGCGCGTACGACGCGTTGAACCCGACCGCCACGATCGCGAGCAGCACGTGGAGGAACTTGAGGAACGCGTACAGCGTGAGCCCGAGGACGGGCCTCATCCGAGCACCGGGAACGGCTCAGCGGGTCGTGGATCGGCGACCGCGCGCCGGATCATCGATGTGGCCAACCGCGGTCTCCCTCGGATCGGTGGGCGGAGCGTACGCCACGGGGTCGGACACGCAGAGATCGAACGGCTCGACGCGGACGCGTCGAGCCGTTCCGGTGCGTGACGGATCCGTCAGACGGGTCTGACGTTCGCCGCCTGCGGACCCTTGGGCCCCTGCGTGACGTCGTACTCGACCCGCTGGTTCTCCTCGAGGTTC
>DASPIF010000264.1:0-4806 GCA_035629255.1 Actinomycetota bacterium
ATCGCGGAGCTTGCGGGCCCGCGCCGGGACGTCGTCGAACTCGGTGATCAGGTCGAGCAGGACCCGGGCGCCGGCCTCGACGTTCTTCGCCTGCTGGACGAACAGCTCGAAGAAGCTCTCATCGCGCGGAACGAGCCGCAGGCGCAGCTTGGCCACCCGGTCCCCCTTCGGTCGGCGCGAGTGATATCACCCGCGGGGCTTCTGCCACAACACGCGCGTCGATCGCCTCAGGCGACGAACTTGTAGCCGAGCCCTCGGACCGTCAGCAGGTGCTCTGGGTGGCGTGGATCCGTCTCGATCTTCCGGCGCAGCCGCTTGACGTGGACGTCGAGGGTGCGCGTATCGCCGAAGTAGTCGGCACCCCAGACGAGATCGATCAGCACCTCCCGGGCGAGCAGACGTCCCGCGCGACGCACGAACGTCTCGAGGAGCTCGAACTCCTTCGGCGGGAACGGCACCGGCTCGCCGCGGACCGAGACCTCGTGCCGCGCGAGGTCCATCCGGACGGGCCCGGCCTCGAGGACGTCGTCGGCACCACCCGTCGGTCGTGGCGCCGGCCGGCGCCGGAGGTTCGCCCGCACGCGTGAGATCAGCTCGCGGACCGAGAAGGGCTTCGTCACGTAGTCGTCGGCCCCGAGCTCGAGACCCGCGACCTTGTCGGCCTCGGAGTCCTTCGCCGTGACGATGATGATCGGGACGTCCGAATCCCGCCGGATCGCGCGGCAGACGTCCAGGCCCGACATCTCCGGAAGCATCAGATCCAAGATCACGAGGTCCGCGCCGTCGGCGCGGAAGCGCTCGAGCGCGCTCCGTCCGTCGGCCGCGACATCGACGGCGTAGCCCTCGCGCTCGAGGTTGTAGCGGACGGTGTCGGCGAGCGACGCCTCGTCCTCGACGAGCAGGATGCGCGTGCTAGCGCTCGCCATCGCCCACCGGGGCGACGTCGTGCGACGCGTCGGTGAACTCCCGGTATTCGCCCGTGATCAGGAAGGCCAGCTGCTCCCCGATGTCCACGGCGTTGTCGCCGACCCGCTCGAGCGCCCGCGAGACGAGGTTCATGTGCATCCCCCATTCGAGCGCGCCGGGGTCGTCCGCGAGCTTGGCCACCTCGAAGTGCATGTTCCGGTTGAGCCGGTCGACGGGGTCGTCGAGATCCTGGAGTCCGAGGCAGAGCTCGAGGTCGCGCTTCCGGAACGCGTCCATCGCCGTGCTCACCATACCGACGACGATCGCCCCCATCTCCTCGAGCTGCTGGAGGATCGTCGCGCTCGAGGGCAGCTCGCGCGTGACGAGCTGGATCTTCGTCACGTTGACCGCCTGATCGCCGATCCGCTCGAGGTGGTGCCCGGCGTGCATCAGCACCGAGACGAGCCGCAGGTCCGCCGCGACCGGCGCCTGGAGCGCGAGGAACGAGAGCAGTCCCTGGTCGAGCCCGAGGTACGCATCGTCGATCTCGTCGTCGCCCGCGATCACGCGCTCGGACCGCGCGTCGTCGTTCGCGACGAGGGCGTCGACGGCGGCGCGGACGGCCCGCGCGGCAAGATCGCCGAGGCCGAGCAGCTCGCGCTCGAGCCGCGCGAGCTCGTCGTGGAACCGTGGACGGGCGGTCATCCGAACCGCCCCGTCACGTACGCCTCGGTCCGCGGGTCGCTCGGGTTCGTGAAGATCGTTTCCGTGCGATCGACCTCGACGACGACGCCGGTCCGGGAGCCGGTCTCGTCGACGTCGACCGTGAAGAACGCCGTCCGGTCAGAGACCCGAGCCGCCTGCTGCATGTTGTGCGTGACGATCACGATCGTGTACTCGGCGACGAGCTCGCGCATCAGGTCCTCGATCCGCTGCGTCGCGATCGGGTCGAGCGCAGAGCACGGCTCGTCCATCAAGATGACGTCTGGCTTCGTCGCGATCGCCCGCGCGATGCAAAGCCGCTGCTGCTGTCCGCCCGAGAGGGCGAGCGCCGGCCGCTTCAGCTTGTCCTTGACCTCGTCCCACAGCGCGGCGCGCGTGAGCGTCTCCTCGACGAGATCCGAGAGGTCGCCGCGCGCGCCCGCGATCCTCGGTCCGAACGTGATGTTGTCCTCGATCGACTTCGGGAACGGATTCGGCTTCTGGAACACCATCCCGATCCGCCGCCGCACCTCGACCGGATCCACCTCACGGCCGTAGAGATCGACGCCGTGGTACGACACCGAGCCCTGGATCCGCGAGCTGTCGATCAGGTCGTTCATCCGATTGAGGCAGCGCAGCACCGTCGTCTTCCCGCATCCGGAGGGACCGATCAGCGCGGTGATCTCGTTGCCGTTCACGGGCACGGTGATCCCGCGCACCGCGAGGAAGTCGCCGTACCACACCGACAGGTCGCGGATGTCGAGGATGGGTGACGCGTCCGCCCCCGACCCCTCCGCTCGGGCGGCCCCGACCCCGGCGACCCGTACGAGCTCTCCGGCGGGACGAGCGACCACGTCCGTCGTCGCATCCATCTCCTCACCACCTCCGGTCATATCGGTTCCTCAGCGCGATCGCGAGCCCGTTGACGACGAGGATCGCCACGAGGAGCACGACGATCGCCGCGGCGGTGTTCGCCTTCCAGTCCTCGCCCGGCTGACGGGCCCAGCCGAAGATCAGCGTGGGCAGCGACGTGTACGGGCCTTGCAGGACCTCGATCGGCCCCTGACCGCCCGGCGCATTCAGGTAGCCGGTCACGGCGCCCACGAGCAACAGCGGCGCGGTCTCGCCGAACGCCCGCGCGAGCGACAGGATCACCCCCGTGAACACACCCGGCGTCGCGTACGGGAGTACGTGCGAACGGATGACTTCCCACCGCGTCGCGCCGACGCCGTAGGCGGCCTCGCGGATCGATCCCGGCACCGCGCGCAGCGCCTCCATCGTCACCAGGATCACGATCGGCATCACGAGGACGGCGAGCGTGAGACCGCCGGAGAGGTAGCTCCGGCCGTACGAGGACGGCCCGGTGACGGGGCGGAGGGCCTGCACGAACACGACGAGGCCGAGGATCCCGTAGACGATCGACGGGACGCCGGCGAGGTTGCGGATGTTGGCGATCACCATCCGGTTGACCCGGGTGTCGCGCGCGTATTCCTGGAGGTAGATCGCGGCGGCGACGCCGGTCGGGAGCGCCACGGCGGCGACGAACGCGGTCAGGACGAGCGATCCCACGAGCCCCTGGCGGACACCCGCGCGGGAGGCGAGGCTCGAGGCGTCGTCGTTCAGGAACGTCGACCCGCGCTCCGAGAGCACCGGCCAGGCCTGATCGATCGTCGTGACCAGCAAGAGCACGAGGACGCCGAGCGCCACGAGCAGGGTCAGCAACAGCCCGGCGGAGAACAGACGACCACGCAGATCGCTCCGGCGGCGGCGCAGGGACCGCTCGACGGCGGTCCTCGTCGCACCGAGCGTCGCGGCGGACGACGTCACGACCACCGCCGGGTCCGGCGGACGAACCGCTCGCTGACCACGTTGAGGGCGAAGGTCATCGCGAACAGCAGGAGCCCGACGAAGAACAGGGACGGGAACGCGAGCGAGGATCCGCGAACCTGATCGGATCCGATCGCCAGCGAGGAGATCGCACCGGTCATCGTCTGACCGCCGTCGAAGGGATCGAGCGTGCGCACCGCGGTTCCGGTGGCGCCCGCGGCGATCGCGACGACCATCGTCTCGCCGATCGCCCGCGACAGCCCGAGGATCAGGGAGGCGACGATCCCCGACGCGGCGGCGGGGAAGACGACGCGCGTCGACACCGTGGTGCGCCGAGCACCGATCCCGTAGGCGGCCTCGCGGAGCGACGCCGGGACCGCGTGCATCGCGTCCTCGGCCACGGTCGCGACGAGCGGGAGCGTCAGGACGCCGACGGCGATCCCGGCCGCGAGGAACGAGAACGCCCCCGTGCCTCCGAGGACCCCCTGGACGAGACCCGGCTGGATCACCGAGAGCGCGAAGTACCCGAGCACGACGCTGGGGATCCCGGCGAGCGTCTCCACGACCGGTTTGAGCAGCCGCCGCGCGCGCGGCCGTGCGAACTCGGACAGGTACATCGCGGCGCCGAGACCGAGCGGCGCCGCCACGGCCATCGCGATCGCCGCCACGAGCAGCGTCCCGAGCACGAGCGTCAGCAGATCGAATGTCTCGCGGCGCGGGAACCATCCGTCGCCCCACAGCATCGAGAGGTCGATCCGCGTCAGCCAGCTCACCGCTTGACCCAGCAGGGCGAGGACGATCGCGAGGCTCACGCCGAGCGACAGCAGCGCGGCGGTCCGGAAGAGCGCGCGCATCGTCCGCTCCTTGCGGCGACGACGGGCGCTCCCCCGGAGGACGTCCGCGGTGATCCGCACGGTCGAGGTGGTGGCGCCTACGCGGCCCCCTCCCAGGCGGACCGCGTCGAAGCGATCCGATCTTCCGGCAGCGGGACGTAGCCGACCTCGGTGACGACGTCGCCGAGGACCTCGTCGCTCACGTAGTAGTCGACGTAGGCGGAGAGCGCTTCGCTCTGCGCGGCCTTCTCGTCGTTCACGTAGATGTACAGCGATCGCGACAGCGGGTAGGAGGCGTCCGCGATCGTGGCCTCGTCGGGGGCGACGCATCCCTCGCCCGCGTCGATGGCGATCTCCTTGATCGACCCGCCGGCCTTCTCGGCGTACGCGTATCCGACGAAGCCGATCGCCGACGGTGAGCCCTCGATCGCCTGGAGGATCACGTTGTCGTTCGGCGACGGCTGGTAGTCCTTCCGCAGCGCCTCCGCGTCCTCCTCGGCGATCCCGCGTTCGACCGCGATGTCGGGGATCCCCGACA
>DASPIF010000265.1:0-4130 GCA_035629255.1 Actinomycetota bacterium
CCGGGACGTTCAATGATCTGTCGACGATCCAACAGGACGTGTACTTCGGGACGTTCTGCTCGACGATCGCCGCGACCGTGTTCCTGATGACGCCGACGGCGTACCACCGCCTACGGTGGCGCCGTCGCGACAAGGAGCAGATGCTCCGGACGGCGAACCGCCTCACGATCGCGGGGCTCGTTGCGCTCGGGCTCGCGATCGCAGGATCCGCGTACCTGATCGCGGATGTGATCTTCGGGGCGGCGGCCGCGCTCGTCACCGTCGCCCTTACGGCCGCACTGTTGGGTGGGCTGTGGTTCGCGCTCCCGTTGACGCGTCAGGCGACGGACGACGAGGACTGAACGTGCAACGGCCCCGCGCGGAGCGCGGGGCCGTTGGTCAGGCGTCGAGTCGGGACGGCTACTTGTCGTCGTCCATCAGATCGTTGGCCTTGTCCTTCACGGTGTCGACGGCGTCGTTCGCCTTCTCCTTCACCGTCGCCCCGGCCTGATCCATCTTGCCTTCGCGCTTCAGGTCCTCGTCATCCGTGAGGTCGCCCGCGGCTTCCTTCACGCGTCCCTTGGCCTCATCCATGTTCTGGCCCATGACTCCTCCTTCGCGAGGGTGGACGCCACGAAGGTTCCCAGTGCCCGGGAAGGACAAACGAGGGACGGGCGCGGCTAGGTGAGCGCGACCGAGAAGCGGATCACCCGCCGGCCGTCGGGGGAGACGACGGACGCGTCGGGGAACAACGACCGGATCAGCTCGATGCGCGCGGGCGTTCCGAGCTCGTCCAGCGCGAGACGTTCGGGGAGGCGATCGTCGTGCTCGGGTGCGTCCACCTCGAAGACGACCGCACGGCCCGTCTCCTCGGCGTGAAGGTGGAGCGGCTCGCCGTTGACGAGCCCGTCGATGCATCCCTCGGAGATCGCGATCTTCAGGTCCTCGACGGTCTCGCCCGCGACGTCGTAATGCCGCGCGACCGCCGCCGCGAACGAACGAGCGGTGCCGAGATGCTCCGCGAGCGGCGGGAGCTCGAGCGTGAACGTGTCGTGACTCATGCGCTGAGCGCCTCGTCCACCGACGGATGGATCGCGAGGACGCGGTCGAGCCCGGTGATCGTGAAGATCTTCGAGATGGCCGGGTTGGTGCACACGACCTCGATCCGCCCGTCCGCCTCGCGCATGGCCTTGAAGGCCGAGACGAGGACGCTGAGACCGCTCGAGTCCATGAACGTGACCGGTTCGAGGTTGACCACCAGCCGACGGGTGCCACCGTCGATCAGCTGTTCGAGCCTCGCACGGAGCGTGGGGGCGGTCGAGAGGTCGACCTCACCGCTGACGTCGAGGACGTCCCACGGATCGGCGATCCGATGCTCGATCTGGATGTCCATCTGGTGACCCAGCTCCGATCAGGGGCGCCTCATCGATCGCCACGAGCGGTCTCGACCGCGGGTTGCGCGACGCGGCACCGGCGGCCCCGGGGGACGGGGGATGCCGGCCGCCTAGTATTAGCACGCATGGGTTCCCTCAGGCCGAGCGCCGATCCGATCTCGATCGTGGTCCCCGCACGCGCGGAGTTCCTCCACGTCGTGAGAACGGTCGTCGGCAGCGTCGCGGCGCGATGCAACCTCACGGTCGATGCGATCGAGGATCTCCGCATCGCGGTCGACGAGGCGTGCGCGCAGTTGCTCGTCGCGAAGGGCGCGTCGATCATCGTCCGGATCGTCGCGCATCCGGACAGCGTCGACGTCGCGTGCAGCACCGACGCCGACGTCACGACGTGGCCCCCGGACGGGATCCAACACACGCTCGCGTCGCAGGTCTTGCAGGGTCTGGCCGACGCCGTGTCCTGGGAGCGCGACGGCGACGGCCCTGCCGTGCGCGTCACGAAACGCGGCGTCCCGGTCGCCACGTGACCCGACCGCTCGAGGGCGTCGCCGACACCGAGCTATTCGGACGCCTCCCGGACGAGGCGGCTCGGGAGGAGCTGCTGGTTCGCCACCGCCCGCTCGGGCTGTACCTCGCGCGGAAGTTCACGGGTCGCGGCGAGAGCCTCGAGGACCTCGAGCAGGTCGCGACCCTCGCTCTGCTCAAGGCGATCGACCGGCTCGACCCCGAGCGCGACGTCAAGTTCTCGACCTTCGCCACGATCACGATCATCGGCGAGCTCAAGCGGCACCTGCGCGACAAAGGGTGGGCGGTCCGCGTGCCGCGCCCGATCCAGGAGCTCGCCGTCCGGCTGAACCGGCTGATGCCCGACATGACCCAGGAGCTCGGCCGGGGTCCCACGATCGGCGAGCTCGCGAAGGCCGCCGGCTCGACCGAGGACGACATCCTGGAGGCGCTCGACGCGTCGCGGGCATACACGGCGGACTCGCTCGACGCGCCGACCGGCGACGACGACTTCTCGCCCGCCGACACGCTCGCCGCCACGGACGACCGATTCGACAGCCTCGAGTCGTGGCAGATGGTCGCGCCGCTGATCAAGCGGCTCCCCGAGCGCGAGCGCACGATCCTGTACCTGCGGTTCTTCGAGGAGAAGACCCAGAGCGAGATCGCGGGCCACCTCGGGATCAGCCAGATGCATGTGTCTCGACTCCTCGCGAAGACGCTCTTCCAGCTGCGCGAGGGCGCCGAGGTCTGATCGCGGCGACGGCGTCCCCTCGGTCCCGAGAACCGGGCCGAAGAAGTTCTCATCTCCCCGTTTGGCCATGCAGGGCGCCGGGTAACGGGCCGCCATGAGTGAGCCGATCGATCTCGAGGCGAAGCTCTCCCTGCGAGGCAAGTTCCCCGGTGACCGCGGTCACGGGCCGAGTCGATCGGATGTGGGCCGTGTCTGCGCGGACGGCGCCTGCTCGACGGTCCTGTCGATCTACAACACCGGCGACCACTGCTGGGAGCACACGCCGAGATCGCCGTATCTGCTGAACGTCCGCCGCTTCCGCCCGGCGCGCAAGCAGACGGCGTAGGCGACGCCCCGGCACGTTTCGGTTCGGCCGCGCGCGGGTAGCAGACGCGCGCACGCGCGCGACCGTCCTTAGGTGTTCGGAGGGGGATGAGCACGATCGCCTGGCTGCTGGTGGGTGTGGTCGCCGGAGGTCTCGCACGAATCCTCGTGCCGGCCCGCGACGAGATCGGCCTGTTCGGTGCGGTCGTCCTGGCGCTCGTCGGGGCGACGACCGGCGGTCTGCTCACGAATGCGCTCGTCACCGGCGGCCGCGAGCTCTCGCCGGAGGGCTCGGTCGGCGCCATCGTCGGCGCGATCGCGGCGCTCGTGATGTACAGAAGCGTGATGGGACGCCGGGCCGTGTAGGTCCGGGAGAGATGGGGAGGCCGGCCCGCCCCCCTGCCCGAAGGTCGGTGGCCCCTCCACCGCCTGCGTCCGGGTCGGCCTCCGCTCTCTGACACGGGACCCCGCTGGTTGACGCCACCGGGGTCCCGTCGCGTTCGGACGCCCTTCACGTGTGCAGCGGAGCGGGGCGTCGGCGATGATGCGGCGTCATGCGCCCGAGCCGAACGCTCGCTCCCGACGCCACGCAGGGGCTCGTCGCGATCGTGACGGGCGGGGGCACGGGTATCGGCGCCGCGACCGCACACGAGCTCGCCCGGACGGGCGCGCGCGTCGCGATCTGCGGCCGCCGGGCCGAGCCGGTCGAGCGGACCGGCGCCGAGCTCGCGGAGGCAGGCGCGGACGTCCTCGCCCGGTCGGGGGTGGACGTGCGGGACCCCGACCAGGTCTCGGCGTTCGTCGGCGCCGTGCTCGAGCGCTTCGGCCGCATCGACGTCCTGGTCAACAACGCCGGCGGCCAGTTCGTGGCGCCCGCCGAGCAGATCTCCTCGAAGGGGTGGCGCGCGGTCCACCGCCTCAACGTCGACGCCGTCTGGGACGTGACGAGGACCGTGGCCGAGCGCTCGATGATCCCGAACCGCACGGGGTTGGTCGTCTTCGTCGGGTTCAGCCCGCGCCGGGGGATGCCGTTCATGGTCCACTCGTCGGCGGCGCGCGCGGCGCTCGAGAACCTCGCCGGCGGCCTCGCGATCGAGTGGAGCCGGTACGGCATCCGCGCCGTCTGCGTCGCGTGCGGCGCGATCGACACCGAGGGCTTCCGCGCGTACGGCGACGACGTCGTTGCCGACGCCGCGCGGACG
>DASPIF010000266.1:0-2730 GCA_035629255.1 Actinomycetota bacterium
GCGAGATCGCGGCGCGCGTGCTCGAGGAGGTCACGTTCGAGGAGCTCGCAACGAAGTGGCAGCCGGCGATCGTCGGCTACATCCTCGACCTCGAGGACCAGCTACAGAACCACGTCGTCGAGCCCGACGAGGTGATCGCGCACGTTCGCGCCAAGCTCGATCTCCTCGCGACCGCGACGTCGTCCGAGCCGCTCGACGCCGCGCACGCGCGACTCGAGATCGCGGAGATGGTTCGCGTGTTCCGTCGCCTCAAACAGGAGCTCGGCGTGTTGGACTTCGGCGACCAGATCGCCCACGCGGTCCGGCTCGCGACCGAGCATCCCGAGATCGGGCAGGAGTACCGCGCGCGGTTCGGGGCGGTGCTGCTCGACGAGTACCAGGACACGAATCACGCGCAAGCGCTGCTGATGCGCGCCGTCTTCGGCGGCGGCCATCCCGTCACCGCGGTCGGCGACCCCGACCAGAACATCTACGCATGGCGCGGCGCGAGCCTTCGGAACCTGATCGTGTTCCCCGAGGAGTTCCGGCGCGCCGACGGCTCGCCGTCGGAGCGGTTGCCGCTCTACACGAACTTCCGTTCGGGCGCCCGGATCCTCGAGGCCGCGGACACGGTCATCGCGCCGCTCCCGGACTCGCAGCGACCCGATCCCGACAAGATCCTTCAGCCATGGGAGCCCAACGGCCCCGGCGCGGTCGAGATCACGCAGTACGAGCACGAGGTGGCGGAGGCCGAGGGTGTCGCCGCACGGATCCGCGCGCTGCACGACGACGGCGTCGCGTGGCGGGACGTCGCGGTGCTGTGCAGGACGCACCGGCTGTTCGAGCCGCTCCAGCTCGCGTTCGCGGCCGCCGAGGTCCCCGCCGAGTTCCTCAACCTCGCGGGGCTGATCCACCTGCCCGAGGTCGTGGAGGTGCTCGCGTACGCGCGCGCGGCCGAGGATCCGACCGACGGCGTCGCGCTCGCCAGGATCCTGACCGGACCTCGATACCGGGTCGGCATCAGGGATCTCGCCGCCGTCGCGTCGTGGTCGCGCGAGAGCGCCCACGACCTCCGCGTCCAGCTCCGCGAGCTCGAGCTCCCCGAGGACGAGGACCTGTTCGAGGACCACCCGTTCCTGATCGCCGAGGCGCTCGAGCACCTCGACGAGATCCCGGACCTCGGCGACGAGGCGCGCGAGCGGCTCGCGGCGTTCCGCGTCGAGCTCGACGCGCTGCGGTCCGCGGCACGGCGCCCCGTGACCGATTTCCTCGCCGAGGTGATCCGCCGGACCGGGCTGCTCGCGGAGCTCGACGCCTCGAGCGACGTCGCGATGGCGACCGCCAAGCGCCGCAACCTCGCGGCGTTCCTCGAGCAGGTCCACACCTTCCAGCCGGTCGAGGGCGAGCTCACGCTCGGGTCCTTCCTCCGCTATGTCGACGCGATCGAGGACGACCGCGACTGGAACCCCGTGCAGCCGAGCGACGACGACTCGGTGAAAGTCATGACGGTGCACGCCGCGAAGGGCCTCGAGTTCGAGGTCGTGTTCGTCCCCGGGCTCGCGCGCGGCCTGTTCCCCGACGATCGGGTCCAGCAGAACCCGGCGCGCAAGGGGAGCTCGCTCGACGTCGAGCTCCGGCGCGACCGTGACCTCCTCCCGAGGTTCGAGGGCAACATGAAGGCCTTCGCCGACGCGCTCAAGGATCAGGAGGTGGCGGAGGAGCGACGCACCTGCTACGTCGCGCTGACGCGCGCGAAGCAACGCCTGTCCGCGTCGTCGGCGCACTGGTACGGGGAGACGCTCCGAGCCAAGAGCGTCGGGAGGTTCTTCCAGGAGCTCGTGCGGTGGGGCCGTGAGGGCGCTGCGGACGTCCGCTTCGAGGGCGAGGAGATCTCCGAGACGAACCCGCTCGAGGGCTACCGCCAGCGCTTCGTCCGGCCGTGGCCGGGCCCGGCGGCGCCGGACGATCGCGACGAGCTGTTCTCCGAGGGCTGGCGACGCACCGCCCTCGCGGCGGCCGAACTGGGACACGTGCCCGACGAGCTCGTCGCGACGGTCGAACGCGACTCGTACGACCGCGCGGCCGGCGAGAAGCGGATGATCGCGGCGCACCTGCTGGAGGTCGAGGCGCAGCCGACCGTGCCTCGGCGTCCCTCGACCGTCGCGGTCGGCGGGCTGATCGACTACGCGCGGTGCCCGAAGCAGTTCTACTGGTCGACCGTCCGCCCGCTCCCGAGGTTCGCCGGACCGAGCGCCCGGATCGGGACCGAGGTCCACCGCTGGATCGAGATGACCTCGCGGGGGCAGGCCACGCTGCTCGAGCTCGACGACGAGCCGGACGTGACTGCGGAGGAGCTCGCCGGCGCGCCCGGGCGCACACGCGAGCTGCAGCAGGCGTTCCGCGAGAGCCGGTTCGGCGACATGGTCCCGCTGTTCGCGGAGCGCCCGTTCCTGCTCCCGCTCGAGGGCGTGACGATCAAGGGTCGGATCGACGCGATCTACGGCGCCGTCGACGGTCCGTGGGAGGTCGTCGACTACAAGACGGGCCGGCCGCCCGCCGATGCCCGACTCGCGCGCGTGCAGCTCGACGTGTACGCGCTCGCCTGCATGGACGTCTGGCGCAAACGGACGGACGAGCTCACGCTGACGTACCTGTACCTCGCGACGGGCGAGGAGCGGTCCCACGTCGTCGACGACGCCGAGGCCGTTCGCGCCCGCGTCGCCGAGTGGCTGCGCGGGATCCGCGCCGAGG
>DASPIF010000267.1:0-2292 GCA_035629255.1 Actinomycetota bacterium
GATCCTCTCCAACCTCTCCAGCCTCGCCACCAGCGCCTCCGGCCGCTCATCAGCCTCTGGGATCGTCGACCGGATCAGCGCGAGCTCCAGCGAGAGGCGAGGCGACGTCGTCCACCTCATATCGGTCTGGGCCGCCAGCAACAGCGAGATCACCCTCGCGAGCTCGGGCCCCTGGAACTTGGCCGCCTGCGCCGTGAGCCGCTCGGCCTCGTCCTGCGAGACGTCGAGCAGGTCGTGCTGTCCCGGCGCCGTCTTGACGAGCAGCAGGTTGCGGAAGTGCGCGAGGACCTCGTTCGTCACGTGCCGGAGATCGATGCCCTCCTGCACGAGCTGGCTCACGAGCTCGAACACGCCCTTCGCATCGCCGACCGCGACCGCGTCTCCGAGCGCGTACTGCACGTCGGTCCGCCCCGAGCCGATCAGCGACGCGATCACGCCGTCGTCGATCGACGAGCCGCCGAGCACGCTCGCCTGGTCGAGCAGCGAGAGCGCGTCGCGGAACGAGCCCTCGGACTGGCGCGCGATCGCGTTCGCGGCGCTCTCGCTGAGCGTGACGCCCTCGTCCTTCGCGATCCGCAGCAGGTGGCCGGCGACGACCGACAGCTCGCCGCGCCGGAAGTCGAAGCGCTGCGTGCGGCCGACGATCGTCGCGGGCATCTTGTGCGGCTCGGTCGTCGCGAGGACGAACCGCACGCCGACCGGCGGCTCCTCGAACACCTTCAGCAGCGCGTCGAAGGCGGCGGTCGACAGCCGCTGCGCCTCGTCGATGATGTAGACCTTCTCGCGGCCCTGGACGGGCGCGGTCGGCGCCTTCTCGCGCAGGTCCCGAGCGTCCTCGACGCCGCCGTGGCTCGCCGCGTCGATCTCCACGACGTCGAGGTGCTGGCCCTCGCGGATCCGCACGCACTGCTCGCACGTGCCGCACGGCTCCTCGGTCGGACCGTTCTCGCAGTTGACCATCTTGGCGAGGATCCGCGCCGTCGAGGTCTTGCCGGTCCCTCGCGGACCGCAGAACAGGTAGGCGTGGGCGAGCCGCCCCTCGCGGACCGCGCCCATCAGGGCCCGGACGACGTGCTCCTGCCCGAGGACCTCGGTCGGGCCCTGCGGGCGGTACTTCCGGTACAGGGACCGGTACTCCTGCTCGTCCGCCACGGTTCCCCCTCGACGCCGATCCCCCCGCGCGCGAGCGTACGGGAAGTAGGTGGTGGCCGCGCACCCACCGTCGACCGCACCGGACTCGCGCGCACCACCGGCCGGTAGCTCCGGTCAGGCGCCCCCGCGGCACCCGTCAGCGCCCCCTTACGGCTGCTTCCTTCCGGACCTGACCGGGTTCAGAGGTTGACGTCGCGCGGGACCCGACCATCGACGCCCCGTGCCGGGAGCGACATCGGACCCGATGGGCCTCGGGCGGGGATTCAGCCCCGCTGAAGCGGATCGCGGGTACAGGGCACCGCTAGCTCCCCGCCTAGCGCGACCACCGCGTCGAGTATACGGAGCGCCTCGGACGGGGCCTCCAGGAGCGCGCGACGTCGCCCCGATCGCCTCGCCGTACTCTGACCGGCCATGGCACGACACGAGGCGATGCCGCACGAGGCGCCGATGAGCCCGGATGACGACACCAGCGCGTTCCCTCGCGAACTCGATGGGCTCCCCGAGGCGGGGGACACCGAGGAGCTCGTGCTCGCCGACGGCGACGAGCTCGACCTGCGGATCGCGCCGGTCCGCAAGCGGATCGGCGACGACGAGCTGCGGATGCTCGCGTACAACGGCTCGATCCCCGGGCCGACGCTCCGGGTCCGACAGGGGTCGGAGATCGTGGTCAACGTCGCGAACGACGGCGACCTCGAGGCGACGGTGCATTGGCACGGCCTCCGGCTCGAGAACCGCTACGACGGCGTGCCGCACGAAACGCAGACGCCGATCCCGGTCGGTGGCCGGTTCACCTATCGCGTGCGGTTCCTCGACGAGGGCCTGTACTGGTACCACCCGCATCTCCGCGAGGACTACACCCAGGACATGGGGCTCTACGCCAACATCGTCGTCGAGCCCGCAGACCCCACGTATTGGCCGCCGGTGGACCGTGACGTCGTCCTGGCGGTCGACGATCTGCTGATCGAGGACGGTCGGATCGCGTCCTACGACCGCTCGCATCCCGACCACACGGCGATGGGGCGGTTCGGCAACGTGCTGTTCGTGAACGCGCGGACGGACTGGTCGCTCGACGTGCGTCGCGGCGAGGTCGTGCGCTTCTTCCTGACGGACACTGCGAACACGCGCGTGTTCGACCTCTCG
>DASPIF010000268.1:0-6320 GCA_035629255.1 Actinomycetota bacterium
CGACCGTTCCATCTCCGTGAGCACTCCGAGCCGCGGATCCGGCACCTCGACGATCGCTTGGTTCGCCTGCCCCCCAACCCCCCCGCTGCGCGTCAGCGCGGTGAACAAGGTCGACTTCCCCGAGAAAGCCGCACCGATGAGCCCGATCGTCTTCACCGGGTGTCGAGGAGGCTGGGAGGCATCACCGTGGTTGGCGCCCCGAGGGCAGCGGAGCGCAGCTTCGTGTCCCTGGCGACAAGTGGAGCTGCCCTCGGGGCGCCTCGAGGCGAGAGACGCCTACGCCTTGGTCTCCCAGAAGATCTTCCCGATCTCGTCGATCTGGTCGAGGAGTCGTTGCCCCTGCTCGGGGTCCTGGGACTTCTTGGCGAGCCCGGCTTCCTTGGTCGCCTTCCAGAACAGCTCGTGCAGCTGCGGGTACTTCTCGAGGTGCTCCGGCTTGAAGTAGTCGGTCCACAACACCCACAGGTGGTGCTTCGTGAGGTCGGCGCGCTGTTCCTTGATCACCAGGCAGCGCGTGCGGTAGTCCTCGACGCTCTCGCCTGCCGACTTCATCTTCTCGGCGTCCTGGTACCGCTGCTGGATCGCCTTGACGGACTCGGCCTCGATGCGCGCCTGCGCGGGGTCGTAGACGCCGCACGGAACATCGCAGTGGGCGTGGACGCGCCGGCGCGGCTTCAGCACAGTGTGGAGCATGGCTTCGCCTCCTCGTTCGGCTTCTGACGCAAAGACGGGACGACGTTCGAGCCGAACCTACCACCGCAGCCGAACGCGGCGGAACCTCGCCGGGCCCGCGGTGGCGCTCGTCGCCGCGGGCGTGGCGCTCGCGCGGTGGCGTCCCTTCCGTATCGAGGTCGTCGGCGGATCGATGCGTCCTGCGCTCGAGCCGGGGGAGTGGGCGATCGCGGTCCGAGCCGGAGCGGCGGCCCCGGGCGTCGTCGTGGTCCTCGAACATCCAGAACGTCCGGGGTTCGAGCTCGTCAAGCGGCTGATCGATGTCGCCCCCGGTGGCGAGCTCTGGGTCGAGGGCGACGCCGAGGATGCCTCGACGGACAGCAGGACGTTCGGGGCCGTCGCACCCGGGCAGCTCGTTGGCCGCGTCGTCCTCGTGTATCACCCGTGGCGGCGCGCGCGGCTCGTCGGCCGACGCTGAGGTTCAGACCGTCGGTTCGACCTCGAGCACGCTTCCGGTCACGACACCGAAGTCCCACACGTCGATCTCCGGTGGCTCGATCCCGAGCGTCGTCAACGCGGTGCAGATCTGGCTCCGGTGGTCGGTTCCGTGATGCACGGCCTGCGCGAGGCGGATCCCCCGCGGCGCGTGCGTCTCCGACCCGTCGTCGCGGCGTCGGACGAGCACCTCGTCGGGGTCGAACGCTCGCGCGATAAGCGCGGCCCAGGCGGTGGCATCCACCTCCATCTCGCGACGAAGATCGGGAAGGTTCATCGCCTCCTCGTCGATCGCCGGGCGGTCGCCGCCGCTCAGGAACCAGAGATAGCCGGCGTCTGCCCCCACCGTGTGACGCAGCGTGTCGATGATCGAGCCATAGGTCCCGGGCACCGTCGTCGCGAGCTGATCGTCCGTGAGCTCTTCGCAGACCTCGAGGACGCGGAGCGTCGCCCAGACGTGGTGATCGAACGCGGCCTGGAGCGGTGACGTCATCGGCTCAGCCGAGCTCGACGAACCAGGCGTCGGCGACCGTCGTCCGGTAGTTCTCGCAGAACACGAAGGAGTCCGGCTCCTCACCACCGCGGCAGACGTCGTCGTTGCCGACGCCGCCGTTCAGCTGATCCTTCCGCGCGCCGCCCAGCAGGAGATCGTTCGCCGCGCCGCCGAACAGCAGGTCCGCGCCGTTGCCGCCGACGAGCCGGTCCTGGCCGTCGAGCCCGTCGACGTCGTCCGCTCCCGATCGACCGTCGATCATGTTCTTGCCGTCGGTGCCCTCGAGCGTGTCGTCGTCGGGCGAACCGATCAGGTTCTCGAACCCCGAGAGCGTGTCGGCCCCGGCCCCGGTGGCCGTGCCCTCGCTGAGGCTCACCGTCACGCCGCGCGAGGACGAGCCGTAGGTCGCCGTGTCGTTGCCGGTGCCGCCCTTGAGCTCGTCGGCGCCACCCGCGCCGTCGATGCGATCCGCGCCGGCCCCACCGTCGAGCGAGTTCTGAGCCCCGTTGCCGTCGATCCGGTCGGCGCCGTCGGAGCCAAGCACGTCCTCGAACCCGTCGAGGGCATCGGTCCCTTGCCCCGTCAGCACCCCGGCCTCGAGGTCGACGATGACCGCGTTCGCGTCGCTCGCGTCGAGGAGGTCGACCCCGGCGCCTCCGTCGAGCGTGTCGTCGCCCGCCGCTCCCGAGATCCGGTCGGCCCCGGCACCGCCCTCGAGCGCGTTCGGTCCGCCGTCGCCGAGCAGCACGTCATCGCCCGCGGAACCGACCGCGTTCTCGATCGAGACGAGCGCGTCCTCGCCACCACCGGTCGTGCCGGTCCCGGCCGCGAGGTCGACGGTCACCGACCCGTTGACGGCGCTGTAATCGATCGTGTCGGATCCGTCGGCGCCGTCGAACGTGCCGCCGGCCGTCCCCGCGACGAGGCGGTCGTCGTCCGCACCGCCGATCACGGTGGCGATCGGTCCCGGGCCGCCGGTTCCGGCGCCGCCGCCGACCGACAGCACGTCGGCGCCCGCCTGGCCGTCGAGGATGATCGTGGGGGCGCCGGTGACGACGACGTCGACGTCGCCGGTCGTCTCGCCCGCGTTGAGGTTGATGCCATCGGCTCCGACCACCACGCGATCGATGTCCGAGCCGCCGACGATCCGGAGCGTCGACCCTGCGAGAAGGTTCACCAGCCACTCGATCTCGCTGCCGGCCGTGTCCGTCTCCGGCGTCTCGCCCGGGGCGAAGGGGCCGCCGCTGAGATCGATCCTCACCTCGGCCGCGGTGCCCGTCGAGCTGACGTCGATCGTGTCGGTGCTCGAGACCGTGGCGGCGCCGCACGGCGTCCCGTCGATCGTGATCGCGTCGCCGGCCCGAACGACACGCGCGACGTCACCGTTCGCGAGCGTGATCGTGACGGTCCCGGTCGCCTCGTCGAAGACGCAGGTCACGGCCGCGCTCGCGGGCGACGCGACGAGCAGGGGCATGGCGAGGGTGAGGACGGCGAGCAGCGCGCGGCGGGCCATGGCGGACACGATACCCCGAGGTCTCTCGCCCTCCCGCCCGCCGGCACCGGGGGTGGCCGGAGCTTGCGGTCGGGGGTAGCATGTTGCACCTGCAATGATCCGGACCCGGTGCCTCGGCCTCGTGGGGGCGATGATCCCCGACCGCCACTGCTGTCCGGTTCCGCGCGCCGCCGCCCGATAGGGCCGCGCGCAGGGCTCGTTCTCCCACCCGACGCACCCTCATCGGAGGCACCCGTGAACACGATCACCGTGACCGTCGACGCGCGTGGCCAGTCGTGCCCCGGCCCGCTCGTCTCGCTCCACAAGGCGCTCCGAGGCGCCACCTCCGGCGACCTGCTCGAGCTGCTCGCGACCGATCCGGGGTCCCGCTCGGACGTGCCGAGCTGGTCGAAGCTCACCGGGAACGAGCTGCTCGAGACCACGGAGGAGGCCGGTGTCTTCCGCTACGTGGTCCGGAAGGCGTGAGCCAGATGCCAGAGACCGCGACGCCGATCGCCGATGAAGCCGCGCTGCGCGCGCTGATCGATCAGGCGCTGGAGGAGCGCGACACCGGCATCAACAAGAAGAACAAGATCACGATCATCGCGTGGGACGGTCATCTCGACCGCATCTGGCCGACGCTGATCCTGTCGACGTCGGCGGCCGCGAGCGCGATGGAGGTCTCCGTGTTCTTCACGTTCTGGGGGCTGTTCGCGCTCGTCAAGCCCGAGCATCGTCGGAAGACGGGCAAGGACTGGATGACGAAGATGCTCGGCCAGATGAACCCGGGGTCGACCTCGAAGGCGAAGCTCTCGCGTCTCAACTTCGCCGGGATGGGACCGTGGATGCTCGGCAAGGTAGCCGAGGACTACAAGACCCCGCACCCGACCGAGCTGCTCGAGCTCGCGCGCGACATGGGTGTGCGGCTGATCCCCTGTCAGATGACGATGGACCTGATGGGGATCTCGAAGGAGCAGATGATCGACGGCCTCGAGGAGCCGATCGGCGCCGCGACCGCGCTCCTCGAGATGAAGGAGAGCGCGATCCAGCTCTTCATCTAGGCCTTCGTGGCCCCGATGTTCAGCCGGACGTAGTCGAGCTCGGGAGCGGGCAGCCGCCGGGCGACCTCGAGCGAGAACGCGTCGGCGTCCTGTGGCGACATCGACGCGACGTGCGCGCCGAGCGCGACCGTCCGGAGGAACTCCGCGAGCTCCTCGCTCGACTCGAACGGCGTCGGCTCGTCGTGGAGCCAGCACCTCACCTCGGTGTACCCGGCCCGGCGCAGGCGATCGGCCGTCTCCTCGGCGGACGCGAACACCTTGTTCCCCTCGAACGTCGGGGCGCCGAGCTCCTCGAGCGCGCGGGTCACCGTCGCGAGGTTGCGGTGCCCGCCGCACTGCGCGACGAGCCGTCCGCCCGGGCGTGTGGTCGCCGCGAGGTTCGCGAAGAGCCGGTCGTGGTCGATGACCCAGTGGAACGTCGCCGTCGAGAAGATGGCGTCCACCGGCTCGACATCGAGCGGCTCGAGCAGATCGCCGACCACGAACGTGACGCGGTCGCCGAAGCGGCCGAGCCGCTCGCGCGCCCGGTCGATCATCGACGGTGAGCCGTCGAACGCGACCACGCGTCCGTCGGGGAGGCGTTCGACGAGGGCCTCGGTCACGCGCCCCGACCCGCATCCCGCATCGAGGACCGTCTCGTCACCACGCAGCTCGAGACGGTCGAGCACCGCGAGCCCCCACCGGAACTGCGGATCGGCGATCCGGTCGTAGGTCTCGGCGTCCCAGTCGCGCGGCATCGCGCGAGTATCGCAATGGCTCCGCGATCTACTGGCCCGTGAGGGAGAAGTGCATGTAGTCCTTCTCGCCGCTCCAGTAGCCGCCCCAGGACCAGCCGATCTCCGCGAACGTGCGGACCACGACGTCGCCGTCGTGGATCATCCCCTCCAGGTCCTTCGAGCGGTCGATGTAGGGGCGCGCGAACCGGTTGCGGACCCAGCCGTCGGAGCGGACGTACGGGTTCTGCATCGGGTTGATGTCGATCGCGAGGCCGTACGAGTGCTGCGAGAACGTCGTCGACGGTCCGGCGGGCGTGATCGCGACGCGACAGTTGAACGACGCGGTGACGCTCCTTCGCGAGTCGGGCTGCTCCTCCCACCGCTTCTCGTGGAACGCACGAGCGAGACCGACGCGCTTCATCGGGAACCCGGCCTCGAACAGCCGGCCGAACGCCCACAGGACGTCCTCGGCCTCGGCGGCGTTGACGACGAGCGGTCCCCGCTTGATCTCGCCGTCGAAGCCCCAGTAGTTGAATCGCAGGAGCGCCAGATCCTCGATCGGCACCGGGCAACCCGGCTCCCACGTCGTGCCGCGCATCTCGGCGGCGAGGGAGAGCGGGATCTCGTCGATCCTGCCGGCGAATCGCTCACGTCGGCCGGTCTCCTCGCCCGTGGTGCCGGTGGGGCCCGTCGCCCCGCTCGTGGTGCCGGTGGGGCCCGTCGCCTCGCCGGTCGCCCCGGCGGTCGCGGGTGCGGTCGTCTGGGCCCCGCCCCCCGGTCCGGACGACGTTCGCGTGCGTTCGTCGGACCTCGGCTCCGCCTCCGAGCACGCGGCGAGAGCGAGGGACGCGGCGACCGCCACGATCGCCCGCCAGCGCACGTCGATCACGGGAGGTACTGCTCCTCGATCGCGGTCACGACGCCGTCCTGCACCGTCACCCAGTAAGGCGAGATCACCCCGTAGTACAGGACGCCGTCCTGCTCGACGAACCCGTCCGGGTCCTCCACGATCTCGCCGTACGTCTCCATGTCGATGGAGACCTGCTCGTCGCAGCATCGGTTCCAATCGAACACCGAGATCGTGATCTCGGGCGAGGTCGACAGGCTCCGCAGGCGGGGGTTGTCGTTGACGATGTAGTAGTCGTTCGGCGGCGGCGCCTCGTCGCCGCGCGCCTCGGCCTGCTCGGTCGCCTCGTCCCCCGTGTAGAAGTACGCGAGGTCGAAGCTGACGATCCCGGACGGGTCGACGTCGGCGACGTACCCGAAGTGGCGGCCGTCCTCGAGGTCGGTGCCGGGCGCCGTCTCCGCCGTCGGCCCGGACGCACCCGTCGGCCCCGTCGTCGATGTTGCGCCGGTCGGCCCGCCCGTGACCGGCGAGGTCGCGCCCGTCG
>DASPIF010000269.1:0-2163 GCA_035629255.1 Actinomycetota bacterium
ACCTGGACGCCGTGCTGCTGCAGGATCGCGCGGCCCAGCGAGAGACCGTCGCCGTCGGGGAGGTCGATGTCGACGAGGGCGAGGTCTGGGTTGCTTGATGCGGCAACCCTCAGTCCCTCCTCGGCGGAGAATGCGATCCCCACGACGTCGATGCCCGCATTGGTCAGCGCCAGACGGATCGCCTCGGCGAACAACGCGTGATCGTCAACGATCAGGACACGGGGCGCCGTCATCGCGGGCTCGAGCCCGCACGTCGACCACTGGATACGGGACGCGACGTCATACAGATGGTGTAGTTCATCGAGCGGACATTAATAGCGGATCCGTCCTTCTCACAATCGGCCGTTCGTCTCGTTCTCGCCCGGACGCAAGCCGCGTCGGTCGCGTCAACGAGTGGATGCTGGAACCGTACCCACGGCGGTCACGGGTATCCGCACGTGGAACGTCGTGCCCTCGAGGCGATCGGGATCGATCCACACATCGCCCCCGTGCGACTCGATGACGCGCCGGGCGATGAACAGCCCGAGCCCGGCGCCGCCGCGGCGCGCGGCCCCGACCGCGCCCCGGACGAACGGGTCGAAGATCGCTGCGCGCTCGTCTTCGGCGATCCCGGGCCCGCGGTCGCTCACCGAGATCAGGACCTGGTCCCCGCGACGCTCGATGTCGACCTCGACCTCGGTCCCCGAGGGCGAGACCGACACCGCGTTGCGGATCAGGTTCGAGATCGCCGTCCTGAGGTGATCCGGGTCGACCTCGGCCATCACGGGGGACGAGGCGCGCACCACGACGCGGGGATCGTCCCGGCGAAGCGTGGACGACGCCGCTGCCTCGTCGACGATGGCGACGACGTCGACCCAACTCGGCCGAAGCGGCCGGGCCCCGGCCGCGTACCCGAGGAGGCCCTCCGTCGTGCCGGCGAGGACCTCGAGCTCGTGGACGGATCGGCGGAGCATCGCGTGCCGCGATCCGTCCCGATGCTCGCCGTCGATCAGGAGCTCGAGGACCGCCTTCACGCCGAGGACGGGGTTCCGGAGCTCGTGCGCCGTCCACGCGATGCTGAGATCGAGCTGCTGGTTCCGGCGCTCGGCGAGGGAGACGACCGCCTGCTGGCGCAGGGTCTCGCCCAGGAGCCCTCCGACGAGCTCGAGCACCGGACGGAGCTCGTCGTCCCCGAGGGCGACGATCAGGAGCGCCGGGCCCGCGACCACGGGTCGTGCCCCGCTCGAGGAGAACACCTCTGCGAACCGCCGGACGGTCGCCTCACGCTCGACGGGGAACAGGCCGCTCCACTTCGGAAGCGTGGCCATCTCGGCGCGGAGCCGGTCACGACCGGCGCGGCCCGCACCACGGACGCTGGTCAGGCGCATCCTCGCGGTGTCCCCCGCCGTGAGCCAGACGGCGACCGGGGCGTCGAGCGCCTCCGAGACGTATCGGGCTGCCACGCGGACGGCCTGGGCCGGCGTTTGGGCTCGGAGCAGATCCCGCCCGAGGCCGGCGGCGCGGGTGAGCGCGTTCCCCTTCATCCGGAGCGTGGGACGCTCGGTGACCGACAGTGCCGCCCGGGCCTGTCCGCGGGTCTCCCCGGGGAGCGCGACGGGCGGTCCACCCACGAACGTGTCGAGCGTCACGAGCCCCCTTCCCGCCTGTCGGAGGCGCGGAGCGGCTGGACCGCGCCACCCCGCCGGCTCGGCGATCCTGCCCACTGCGCTTCAGTCTCGAGATCGCCCATGCCACTCCCTCGCGTTGCTTCTCCGTATCCACTGAAACGTCCGTCGGCCGATGAGGTTACGCGCACCGCCTCGGGGGACGTCATCTGCGCCTTCGGGGAGCACGGCGGCCTACGTCGGTGGGGCAAACGGCGTCACCCAGGAAGACTACGACGCCTGCAGCACCGCGCGCAAGGTACGGATCCTCATGTTTCGTCGCGAACACGCCTTCGAACGAGGGTACGAGCGGTACGCCGGATCCCACACCCGGCGTCGTACGCGAATCCTTCGTCCTTCGAGCGCCCTCGGATCGATACGTGACGAGCCCGGTCGCGCCGTTCGACGCATGGACGTCGCTCGCACCCACCGAACGAGCCGTCGCCCGTCCTCGGCCGCGGCGAGCGAGCGTCAGCGGAGCCGTCCGAGCCTCGTCCATGCATAGATCCGGCGCGCGCGG
>DASPIF010000270.1:0-2397 GCA_035629255.1 Actinomycetota bacterium
GCAGAACCGGCACCTGGAGGTACTGCACGCGAACCAGCTGGGATTCGCCCTGTATTCCGAGGCCTTTCGCGACGCGCGCCGTCCCGCGAACCTCGGCCGCTTTGTCTTCCTGGAATCTCGCGCGACCGACTTCTATCTCGACTGGGAGAACGTCGCCAGCGACGTCGTGGCTCTCCTTCGGGCCGAGGCCGGGCGCGATCCTTACGACCGCGCGTTGTCCGACCTGATCGGCGAACTTTCTATGCGCAGTCAGGAGTTCCGGGTCCGCTGGGCCGCTCACAACGTCCGCTCCCACCGGACGGGCGTCAAGCGGTTCCACCATCCGGTCGTAGGAGATCTCACGTTGGCGTACGAGGCGCTGGAGCTTCCCGGCGATACCGGACAGACGATCTTCGCGTACATTGCGGAGCCGAACTCGCCATCACACGACGCACTCCAGCTCCTCGCGAGCTGGACCTCGACGGCCGATCACGTCTCCGTGGTTCATGGGGACGAAAGCCCCTGAGCCGCCACACGCACTTCTCCTTGCAGTGTGAGGCCCGTCGCTTCGATCGGCTTCTCTCGCGTGGCGATGCGCGTTGAGAGCGCTGTGCGTCAACGAGGAGCGACGTTTTGCCTGCTAGCGCGCCGGGAGGGAGTCGAACCCCCAACCTTCTGATCCGTAGTCAGATGCTCTATCCATTGAGCTACCGGCGCTCGAACGAACCATCCTAGCGCGCCGGCGTCGTCCGCCTTCCGCCGCAGGTCAGCGGGCTACACTCGCCGCCATGCGAGAAGCGTGGAAACTCCTGCACGTCCTCGTCGCGTTCTGGTTCGTCGCCGGCCTGATCGGGCGCGCCGTGACGCTCGCGCAGGTGCGGCGCGAATCCGAGCTCGGCCGGATCGGCTCCTTGATGCGCGTCGCGGACCGGTTCGAGAAGCTCATGGTGATCCCCGGATCGATCGCCGTGCTGCTGCTCGGGCTCGCAACGATGGTCGCGCAGGACCGGTCGCTCCTCGGCGAGGGCAACCGATGGCTCCTCGTCTCGCTGATCCTCTACGTCGCGCTCGCGGCGCTCGTCCCGACGGTGTTCCTCCCGCGTGGCAAGCGGTACGAGGCCGCGCTCGAGCACGCGCGCGCGAGCGGGACGGTGACGCCGGCGCTCTCCGAGGCCCTGAGCGATCCGATCGTCGCGTTCGCACGTCGCGTCGAGCTCGCCGTCGTCGCGGCGATCATCGTGCTGATGGTCACCAAACCCTTCTGAGCGTCCGCCGGTTACGCGCCGACGGACGCGGGAACCCGTCCGCTTGGGACCCAGGAGACCTGCTGATGGCTGACGCGCGACCCACGGTGACCGCCCGCGCGGTGGATGCCCTCCGCCGGCTCGTTGCGATCGTCCCGGTGGTGCTCCGCACGATCCGCCGTCTCGGCGTCCTCTCGTCGGCAGCGGTCACGATCGTCTGGGTCGCGTCGCTCTCGCTCGCGACACCGGACGGGTCGACGGCATGGATCACGCGGATCGTGATCCTCGTCGCGGCGCTCGTCCCGGCGGGCGTGATGTTCCTCTTCGCGGCCGGCATCGACGACCTCCGCGAGCTGCCGAACCGCTACCGCGAGCTCCCCGCCGACGTCCGCAGCGGCCTCGCCGAGTTGCGACCGCCGCCCGGTCAACGTCGTCGTGGCGCGCTCCGTTCGCTGATCGCGCTGACGAGCACGGCGATCGAGGCGCGGGACGTGCTCTCGCCGTTCGCGGTCGTCACGGCTGCGCTCCGGCCCGCGCTGCTCCTCGCGGCCGTGGTGGCCGCCCTCGTCGCGCTCCTCGAGATCCTCGTCGCGGCGATCGTCCTGCTGGTGCTGGCGATCTGACGTGTGGGTCACCAGCAGGGCCACGATGGACGCGATCGCGGTGATCGATCGGGAGGTCGCCGTCGCCACGTTCGGATCGGGGGACGCGATCGCCCTCGGCGGATGGCCGGGCTCGACGACCGGTCGGTCGTGGGCGAGCGCCGCGGCCTTCGAAGACGACGCGACGTCCGGGCGCATCCCCGCGGACGTCCACGTCGCGATGTACGACCCGGAGCGCTGGCGCCACACGCCGATCGAGGAGCAACGGACGCCGCTCGAGGCGATCGCCCGGTTCGGACGCGCGGCCGCCGACCACGGCTACGTACGGATGATCACGCCACATCCCGGGCTGGTCTCGGTGGAGGGCGCCACGTTCCTCCGCGATGCGGGCGAGACCGAGGAGTCCGCATACGAGCGGTCGGGCATCACCGAAGCGGCGGCGAGCGCCGCGGATATCGTCGAGACGCAGTCCCAGCGCCTCCAGAACGACCCCGGCGCTTACCGCCGGCTGGTCTCGGCGACCGCGACACGCGCGCGGGCGGTCAACCCCCGTGTCCGTGTCCTGTCCGGCC
>DASPIF010000271.1:0-4259 GCA_035629255.1 Actinomycetota bacterium
GGTTCGCCTCGGTCGCGCCGCTCGGGATGGCGGCGTTGCTCGGCTCGACGTGGCGTCCGATCGCCATGCGGCTGAGCGGCGGCGCCCGTGTGCGGGCCGTCCGAACGCCGGCCACTCGACCGTTCCGACCCGTCGTCGTCCTGCACGCCCTCGCGATCGGGATGCTCGCGGTCTCGCTGATCGCGGTTCGCAACGACCCGCTGCCGATCCAGATCAGCACCGCGCTCCCGACCTTCCTCGGCGTGCGCGAGGCGGCTTCCGACACGCGGACGGAGATGAACCTGCTCCTTGCGGTCCACGCGCTCGAGCGCTACCGGGCGGAACGGAGCTCGTTCGCGGGTTTCGACGCCGCCGCCGGCGAGCGGCTCGCGCCGACGATGCGATGGACGGATCGCAGGCGGGCCGCCCGGCCGCTGCGCGTCTCCGTCGCGGACGTGTCGCGATCGGACGCGACCGTCGTCATCCGGAGCGCCACGGGGTCCGTGTTCTGCGCGAGGACGGACGGATCGAGCGCGACGTACGGCTCGGCGGCTCCCCGCGGCCCGGGGTTCCGTGATCCGACGGTCGTGGCCCGCGCGGTCGCCGCGTGCGACGCACGGGCACTCACCCCCGACGTCGCCGCAACCGTCGATCTCGATGCGATGTGCGCGCTCGTCGACGAGCAATCGTTGATGCTGTGCCGCGCCGTCCAGCGGAACATCTCGGCGGACCTCGCCTCGCCGACGATCGCTTGATCGGGCTTCCCACCACACCTCCGCGTGGGGTATCCTGGCTTTGAACGGCCGTTCAATCGTGCGTGTTGGCGCACGACGTGCAGGAGGGATCCGAGCCGCCATGCAGACCGAGAACCGTCCGCCGCTCCCCGGGATCCGCTACGACGAGCGTCAGTGGCGCCCCCGCCCGACGCTCGGCAGCGCCGATTACGTCGGGGAGGCCGTGTACGACGAGGAGCGCGAGAAGATCTGGTGGGGCGACTGGGTGACGATCGGGCGCTCCGAGGAGGTCGCGAACCCCGGCGACTTCGTCGTCAAGGACCTCGCGGGTGAATCGATCTTCCTCGTCCGCGACGCCAAGGGGAAGCTCAACGGCTTCTACAACGTGTGTTCGCACCGCGGGACGAAGTTCCTCGACGACGACACCCAGGGCAACGTCCGTAAGGCCTTTCGTTGCCCGTACCACGCGTGGACGTACGATCTGAACGGACGGCTGATCGGCACGCCGAACGTCGCCGAGGACGAGTACTTCGATCGCGAGCGCTACCCGCTTCACTCGTTCGCGGTCGGCGAGTACGCCGGATTCACGTTCGCGAACCTCGCCGCCGAGCCGCGGCCGCTGATGGACGCGCTCACCGACGGCGCCGAGTCGATCACGGCGTTCGAGCGGTTCAAGATGGACGAGCTCCGCGTCGGCGTCCGGATCGTCTACGAGGTCGAGGCGAACTGGAAGATCATCGTCGAGAACTACAACGAGTGCCTCCACTGCCCGCAGGTGCACCCCGAGCTCGTGCAGGTCGTCCCGCTGTTCCGCTTCGGCGAGGTCTGGGACGAGGAGACGCGCGACGACGGCAACTGGATGAAGGAGGGCGCGACCTCCTTCACCGCGAACGGCCAGAGCGAGCTGCCGAAGTTCCCGGACCTGCTGCCCGAGGACTACTCGATGTATTACGGCTCGTACGAGTTCCCGAACCTGATGCTCAACCTGCACCCGGACTGCGTCATGTACTACATCGGGATCCCGAAGGGACCGACGCACACGCAGGTGATCTCGGAGTACCTGTTCCGGCCCGAGGTGATCTCCGACCCGGACGCCTTCCAGCCCGAGCCCGTCGTCGAGTTCTGGGACCTGATCAGCAAGCAGGACTGGGACGTGTGCGCGCGCGCGCAGACCGGCGTCGGGTCACGAGCGTTCACGGCCGGCGTCTACCCGCGCCAGGATCGATTCCTCTACAACTTCAACGAGGAGTGGCGCGAGAAGATGGGTCGCCCGCTCAACGGCTGAACGCTCCGACCGACGGAACGCACAACTAGCCGACGATCTCGAAGTCGCCCTGCGCGAGCTTGCGGTAGCTGTCATCGCGCAGGAGGTACACGCTGTACCGGCCCGGCTCGAGCGGCCACGTGGTGTTGCCGTGGTCTGTCTTCCCGAGCCGCGTCGTCCCCTCGACCGTAGCGCCCGTATATGTCCAGAGCAGGTACCACCGGAAGTACGGGTCACGGTTGCGCCGGTAGATGCCGATCCAGTCCCACCGATGGGCGGGCGCGTTCGTCCAGTGGACCTCGATCGGCTCGCCGACCTCGTAGGTCGGCTCGAGCGTCGAGATCTCGGAACCGGCGCCGGGTTCCTTCACCCAGAACGCGATCCGCGAGCGCTCGACGCCGCCGGCGTCGAGGAGGACGGCCTCGTACGAACCCGCGGTGAGCGCGGACGTGTCGAACACGATCGACCCGTCGTCGCTGCCGCCCGGCGTCGAGGCGGTGCCGACGGCGTCGATCGTCGGATCCCCGCCGACCGGGACGAGGGCGATCGACCACGGCCCACCGGTCCCGTCCGTGTGGAACCGGACGACGAGGTCTGTCCCGATCGGCACCAGGGGTCGCTCGACCGCGATCAGCACCGGCATCGGGGCGGGGGCCACGTCGAAGGTCGACATCACGGCGCGGTGATCGGTCGGCCATGGGTCCACGCTCCACGCGACGCCGTCGTCCGTCCGAGCGCCGAAGGTCTCCGACGCGGTCGGGGTCGCGTCGCCCGCGGAGAAGATCAGGTCGATGCGGTCGTGAGGCGCGTTCTTCCCCGGGTCCCAGCTCGGGAGGTCGGGTCGACCGGCCGGCCAGGTGATGCCGGGGTGCGTCTCCGGGTTCGGATGGACGTCCCGATAGGAATCGACGAACCCGGCGTCCTCGACCGCGACCGTCACCGGCCAGCGGACCGGATAGCGGATCTGGTGTCGCTCGCCGACCATCTCGGGCGTCCAGTCGTGATGCGACGGCGTGTTGAAGTCGCCGGTGAGGAACACCGGGATCCCGGCGTCGATCAGCGGTGCGGCCGCGTCGAGGTACGGCTCGATCGCGGGGAGCCGGAGCTGGCGCTCGCGTTCGAGGATCTGCTCGCGCCTCTCGCCCTGCATGACCCGGAACGGGCCGTACGGGTTCGAGGGCAGATGCACGTTCTCGATCGCGACGACCTCTCCGGCCGCGACCTCGAGGAAGGCGTACCGCCCGTCTCCCCCGGGCGGGTCGATGATCGGGTACCGGGACAGCAGCTGGAAGCGCTCGCTGAAGTACGGCCACCCGCCGTCGCGCGCGAGCGCATCCACGCGCGCCTGGCCCTCCTCGATCGCCACGACGTCGGCGTCACTCCGCTCGATCACCGCGAGCGTCGACTCCCAGCTCACGTGGAAGCCGCCGTACTCGATGTTGAACTCCATCAGCTTGAGCTCGATCGGGACGGGAACGCCGGGTCCCGCGACCCCGGCAGCGGGGACGAGAAGCGCGGCGACGCCGAGCGTCACGAGCATCGCCACGACCGGACGCGTCAGGCTCCGCATCCGCCAAGCCTCACACACCGTGCCTCGTCGCGCGAACCCACGCCGCGGTGCCGCGACCGCTAGTCGAGCGGATCCGGGCCCCGGATCGCCGCGATCGTGCGCTCCGTCGCCTCGACGACGAGACGCTCGCGGAGGCGTGCGAGCTCGGCGTCGGGGTCGAACGGCACCGTCCGGACCGCGTCGGTCCGCTCCGTCCAGGCGTACGCGGTCTCGGCGTGCTGCGAGATGTCGATCCCTGCCTCCTCGTCCTCCTCGGTGACGCGGAGGCCGAGGAGACGGTCGACGACGGCGACGATCGCGAGCGTCGCGAGGAACGAGAAGACGAGCGTGATCCCGACGGCGGCGGCCTGACGCCCGAGCTGCTCGAGGCCGCCGTCCGCCCCCACGGGGTTGACGGCGGCGCTCGCGAAGAGTCCCGTCAGCAGCGCACCGGCGATGCCGCCGACGAGGTGGACGCCGACGACGTCGAGCGAGTCGTCCAGGCCTCGCCGCGTCTTGATCTCGACCGCCGCGAAGCACACGGTCCCGGCGACCAGCCCGATCGCGATCGCCGCGAGCGGCGTGACGAACCCGGCCGCGGGCGTGATCGCGACGAGCCCGGCGACCGCCCCGGTCGCCGCGCCGATCGTCGTCGCTCGGCCGTGACGGATCCGCTCCGGGACGAGCCATGCGAGCACGCCCGCCGCGGCGCCGAGCTGCGTCGTGAGGAACG
>DASPIF010000272.1:0-4022 GCA_035629255.1 Actinomycetota bacterium
GTCCCGCTCGTCCCGGCGGAGCTCGGGAACGACGCGGGCGCGATCGGCGCCGCCGCCCTCGCGCTCGACGAGCTCGTCGCGGGCGACTGACCCGTGCGGATCGGGCTCGTCCTGCCGATGTCGTCCGCTGCGGAGCGCGTCCTCGGGTTCGCGCTCCGCGCGGAGGAGCTCGGCTTCGACGGGCTGTTCGCGTTCGACCACCTGTTCCCGCCCGGCGCGCCGCCGGATCGCCCGTCGCTCGAGGCGTACGCCACGCTCGCGTCGGTCGCGTCCGTGACCGACCGGATCGTCCTCGGGACGCTCGTCACGCGGGCATCGCTCCGTCCCGCGGGGGTGCTCGCGAAACAGGCCGTCGGCTTGGACGACATCTCCGGAGGACGGTTCGTTCTCGCGGTCGGGACCGGCGACGCGCTCAGCAAGGCCGAGCACACGACCTTCGGGCTGCCGTACCTCGGCCCCGACGTCCGACGCGACCACCTGATCGAAACGGTGCGCGCGCTCCGAGCGCTCTTCGCCGGGCGACGCTGGGACGGTGGGGAGCACGTGGCGGCGATCGACGGCCCACTCGCGCCGCCCCCGGTCACGCCGGGCGGTCCCCCGATCTGGCTGGGGGGCACGGCGCCGGCGTCGGTCGACGCGGCCGCGCGTCTCGGCGACGGGTGGAACGCGTGGGCGATCGATCCGGATGGGTTCTCGGACCGGGTCGAGCGGCTGCGCTCGACCGCCGAGACCGCGCGTCGATCCGTCGAGCCGACCTGGGGCGGGGCGATCGTGGTGGGACGCGACCGCGACGAGGCGGATCGGCTCGACCGCGAGCGCCGCGGGCGCGGGCTCGACGACGGGGCGTTCGTCGGCGACGCGGACGAGGTCGTCGCGCGCCTGAACGCGTACGGCGCGGCCGGGGCGACATGGGCGATCGTGCTCGCCGGCGGCGGTCGCGACCGGATCGAGGTGCTCGCCGAGGATGTCCTCCCGCGGGTCCGGGCGGCCGACGCCGCGTGAGCGACCTGCCGTCCCACGTCCTCAAGCAACGCAAACGGGCGATCCGTCGCGAGGTGATCTCGCGTCGTGACTCCCTCCCCGCCGAGGTGCGGACGGACGCCAGCGCACGCATCGCTGCGACCGTGATGGAGCTCCCCGAGGTCCGGGATGCGCGGACGGTGATGGCGTTCTGGTCGTTCGGCTCCGAGGTCGACACCGCGCCGCTGATCGAGCGTCTCCTCGCGGCCGACCGCCGGGTGGTCCTCCCACGGGTCGAGGGCGGGGACGTCGTTGCCGTCGTCTACCTCGCGGGCGACGAGGTGGCCGCGGCCGCGTTCGGGGCGATGCAACCCACCGGGGCGACCGTCGTCGAGCCGTCCGAGGTGGACCTCGTGATCGTCCCTGGCGTCGCGTTCGACCGCCAGGGTCGCCGCATCGGCTACGGCGGGGGCTACTACGACCGCTTCCTCCCCAGGACCCGGGCGGACGTGCCCGCGATCGCGATCGCGTTCTCGCAGCAGGTCGTCGACGGGACACTGCCGGCCGCGGCGTTCGATCGTCGCGTCGACGCGATCGTGACCGAAGACGGCATCGTCCGGCCCTGAGGAGCGGCCTCGACGCGAGATCCGCGGGTCCGGGGACCTGCTCACTTGAACGGTGAGTCAATCGCGTGGCAGGATGCGCGCGCCCGGCCCCACCCGCGAGGAGGCGACGAACGTGAGCGACGACGAGGCGATCAGGACCGCGTTCCACGAGGTCACGGCGGCCCAGGGCGGGACCCACGCCGCAGACGGCGGCTGGATGTGGCTCGAGGGGTTCGGCGACCTCGACAAGGAGTACGCGGCGGTCCGCGACGACGTCGCGGTCTGGGACGTCTCGCCGCTGAACAAGTGGGACTTCCGCGGTCCCGACGCCGCGCGGGCCGCGCAACACATCTTCAGCAACGACGTCCTGTCGCTCGAGCCGGGGCAGGCGCGGTACGGCGCGTTCCTGGACCCCGACGGCCTGATGGTGGACGACGGCACCGTGTTCAACACGGGCCGCGGCGATCACGTCTGGGTCATGACGAACGGCAAGGACCACGACGCCTACTTCGGGGAGATGCTCTCGGCGTTCGACGTCACCTTCGGGTGGATCGCGCCGTCGATGCCGCACGTCGGTGTGATCGGCCCGCGGTCGCGCGAGGTCGTGCAGAAGCTCACCGACGCCGACGTCGGGTCGCTCCGGTACTTCCGGTTCCTCCCGGACCCCGTCGAGGTCGGCGGCGTGTCGGTGTACCTGTCGCGCACGGGGTTCGGGGGCGAGCTCGGCTACGAGCTGTTCCTGACGGACCCCGGTGACGCGGAGGCGCTGTGGAACGCGGTCGTCGGCGCCGGCGCGACCCCGTTCGGTACGGAGGCGATCGAGATCCTGCGCATCGAGGCCGGGCTGATCGTCACCGACTACGACTACGAGGCGCACCAACGGACGCCGTACGACTTCAACCTCGATCGCGTGGTCGCCCTCGACCGCGACGTCGAGTTCGCGGGCAAGGAGCGGCTGCGCGAGATCGCGGCGTCGCCGCCGAACCGGTTCGTCACCCTCAAGCTCGAGGGCGAGACCCTGCCCGAGTACGGAGCCGCGGTGACGAAGGAGGGGGAGGAGGTCGGCGTACTCACGAGCCCCGCCGACAGCCCCCGGTTCGGGAAGATTGGCCTCGCGATCGTCCCGTCGGGTCTCGCGGCGCCGGGCACGCTCCTCGAGGTCGCGGTCGGCGACGGCACGACCACCGCGACGGTCGACGCGTTGCCGCTGTACGACACCGAGAAGACGCGCCCGCGCGCCTGACGGGCCCATCACGGAGGGACGCGAGGGATGGCTGAGGCCGAGGGCAAGCGCTCACCACTCCACACCTGGCACGTCGAGCACGGCGCCGACATCATGTGGGACGGCGGCTACCCGTGGACCAACCACCAGGGCGGCGATCCGATGGCCGAGTACGAGGCGATCCGGACCGCCACCGGCATCTGGGACCTCTTCTCGACGTGCAAGTACGAGGTCACCGGTCGCGACGCCGCCCGCCTGATCCAGCGCCGGTTCACGAACCGCGTCGGCGCGATGGCGCCGGGGACCGTCCAGTACGGCGCATTCGTCAACGCAGACGGCCTGATGGTCGACGACGGCAACGTCTATCGCCTCGCGGACGACCGGTTCCTCGTGATGATCAACACGCCCGGGATCGAGGAGTGGTTCCGCGAGACGGCCGAGGGCCTCGACGCCGAGGTCCTCCACCGCACCGACGAGCTCGGGATGATCGCCGTCCAGGGGCCGACCTCGCAGGAGACCCTGCAACCGCTCGTCGAGCGCGACCTCTCCGAGCTCGCGTACTTCCGCTTCTGGCCCGAGCAGACCCGCGTCGCCGGCGTGCCGGCGTGGGTGCTGCGCACGGGGTTCTCGGGCGAGAAGGGGTACGAGGTGGTGATGGCGGCGGATCAGGCGCTGCCGGTGTGGCAGGGGCTGGTCGATGGCGGCGGCGTCCCGTTCGGCCTCACCGCCATCGATCTCGCACGGACCGAGGTCGGGCTGATCATCATCGCGGTGGACTACGACCCGGGCGAGCGCTCGCCGTGGGACCTCTCGATGGACCGCTTCATCGCGACCGACACCGAGAACGTCGCCGCGTCCGCCCTCGCCGATCACGGCGCCGATCCGCCGAAGCGCTTCAAGACGCTCCGGATCGACGGCGAGACGGCGCCGGACTACGGCGCGGTCGTCTCGAGCGACGGACGCGAGGTCGGCGTGGTGACGTCCCCCGCGGTGAGTCCGAGGGTCGGGACGATCGGGCTGGCGATCCTCGACGCCGCCGCCGCCGCCGAGGGCACCTCGGTCGACGTGGCGGTCGGTGACGGCACAGCGTCCGCGACCGTCGAGCCCCTGTCGATCCTCGACCCGAAGAAGGAGCGGCCCCGAGCCTAGCGCGCGCCTCCGGGGACGAGTTACACTCGTGGAACTACACGGGTGTGATCCGCCCGAGGAGGAGGGGGAGATGCCGCTGCACACCT
>DASPIF010000273.1:0-2174 GCA_035629255.1 Actinomycetota bacterium
GCGAGATCGCCGCTCATCTCCGGAGGGCCGACGTGGTCGTCCGGCCGACGCTCACCGAGGGCATGTCGCTCACCGTGCTCGAAGCGATGGCGAGCGGTGCCTGCGTCGTCGCGTCGAACGTTCCCGGCAACGCCGAGCTCATCGCACACGGCGTGAACGGCTTGCTGGCGCCGGCGGGGGACCGCGCGGCGTTCGCCGCGCAGCTGCGCCGCGCCGTCGACGACCCGCGCGAACGTCGCAGACTCGGCGAGCGGGCAGCGGAGGACTCCCTGGCGTACTCCTGGGACCGCTGCGCCGAGGAGACCCTCGCGGTCTTCGAAGAAGCGGCGCGCCGAGGGGCCGATCGCCGGCGAGCGTCGGCGTGAGCGTCCGTGTCGGGATCGCCGGGACAGGTTGGGTCGGGTTGGCACGACACCTGCCGTCGTTCCGCTCCCACGATCGGGCGGAGGTCGTCGCCGTCTACGACCGCGATCCCGCCCGCGCGGACGAGGTCGCGCGTCAGCGCGGTGTCCCGTTCGCGGACGCCGATGTCGACACGTTCCTGGGCCGTGGCCTCGACATCGTCAGCATCGCAACGCCTCCGTGGACGCACGCCGACCTCGCGGCCCGAAGCCTCGCGTCTGGCGCGCATGTGTTCACCGAGAAGCCGATGGCGATGGATACGACGGAGGCCGAGGCGATGGTGGCCGCCGCGGAGGCCTCCGACCGCCTGCTGTGTGTCTCGCACAACTTCCTGTTCTCGAGAGCCGTCCGCGAGGCGAGGACGTTCCTCGGGGGAGCGCCCGCGATCTACGCCGCCGGCGTGCAGATGAGCAGCCTGCGCCGTCGGCTGCCGACCTGGTACCGCGAGCTCCCGGGAGGTCTGCTGTTCGACGAGATGCCGCACCTGATCTACCTCCTACAGGGATTCCTCGGGCCGCTTCGCGTCGAGCACGTGCGTCGCTCGGAGGCCGGGAGCCTAGACGCCTCCGCGGTCGAGGTCCTGCTCGCCGGCGCGCGCGGCCCCGGACAGTTGACGATGATCCTCGACACACCGGTGTCGGAATGGCAGATCGTCCTCGTGACGACGCGTGGGGTCGTGGCGCTCGACCTCTTCCGCGACATCGTCGTCCGGATCGGTCCCGATCGGGAGCACAAGGCCCTCGACATCCTGCGGACCTCGGCGAAGGCCGTGGCCGACCACGCGACGGGTTTCGTCGGTTCGGGCGCGCGGTTCGTGCGCGGACGACTGTTCTGGGGGCACGACGTGTTGATCCGGTCCTTCGTCGACGCCGTCATCGACGGCCGTCCGTCACCGGTCACCCCGGAAGCCGCCCTCGGCGTCGTCCGTGTCGCCGATGCGATCCTCGCCGGTCTCGAGGCGTCGAACGGGCGATGATCGCCACCCCGACGGGCATCTCCCGCCACGTGGCGTCCGAGCGACGTGACGGCACGTTCGCGGGCGGGCGTGACCGTCGGGTACTCCTGACCTTCGGCGTCGTCTTGCTGACGGTCGCCGTCGCTCGTGCGCTGGTCCTCGCCTCCGGCGACGCCCCGCCCGGGTTCGACGGCGGGAACTGGCTGGCCTTCGGGAATGCGTTCCTCGGTCGATCGGTGAAGGCCCCCTCGGTCGTGTATCCGCCGCTCGTCCCTGCGCTGTCGGTCGCCGCCGCGGAGGCGCTCGGTCCGACGGCTGGCCTTTCGGTCCTGGCCGGCGTCTCGTCGGTCTTGCCGGCCGTTGGAGTGTTCGTCGTCCTGTCCTCGGCGGGCTTGCGCGCTTGGGCGTTCGCGCTCGCCATCCTGGCCGCGTTCGTTCCCTCGCCGGGCGCGATCGCGTCGTGGGGTGGCTACCCGCAGCTCATCGCGACCCCCTTCGCGCTGATCGCCTACGGAGCGCTCGAGGCGTGGCTGCGGACAAGCGCTCGTCGAGCGCTCCTGGTGTTCGGGGGAGCGATGCTCGTCGTCTTCGCGACATCGCACTACGTGGCGCTCGTCACCGCGATCGCGCTGCCGGTCGTGACCCTTGCCACTGCCCTCGACCGGACGGTGAGGCCGCAGGTGTTTCGACGTGTGGCGTTCGCCGCCGGGGTCGCGGCTGCCGCGGCGGTCCCTGTGATGCTCGTCTACGCGCGCTTGATCCCGGCGGTCCTGGCGACGCGGGGACGCGCGAGCTCGGCCGCGGCGCTCCAGGTCGA
>DASPIF010000274.1:0-9059 GCA_035629255.1 Actinomycetota bacterium
CGGTGCGTGACCATCCCCTCGAGCGAGATCCGTCCCGCCGTGAGGAGGCGCATCCCGCGCCCCATCCCGCGCAGGATCGTCGCGACCTCTCGGAAATGGCCGTTCGCGATGCGGAACGCCATCCAGTTCCATTCGGCGAGCGGGATCGCGCGCGGCTCGCCCTGGTGGTAGCCGCCGATCACGATCGTGCCGCTCATCCGCGTCGTCCGGCCCGCCGAGACGAGCCCGGCCTCGACGCCGGTCATCTCGAACGTCACGTCCGCGCCGGCGCCGGTGAGCTCGCCCACCACGTCGGGCAGCGACTCGCGCGTGACGTCGACGAGGCGCGTTGCGCCGTACGCCTTGGCTCGTTCGAGCGCGTCTCCGCGCGCGTCGGCGGCGATCACCTGCCGCGGTCCGCGGTGCCGGAGCAGCTCGAGCACCAGCAGCCCCATGTACCCAGCCCCGATCACGACGACGTCGTCGCCCATCGCGACCTCGGCGAGCTCGACGACGTTGTAGGCGCACGCGAGCGGCTCGCCCAGCGCGTCCTCGAGCGCGACGCCCGTCGCCGGGAAGCAGTGCTCGGCCGGCGCGACGACGAACTCCGCGTACCCGCGCGTCGTCACCCAGGCGGCGACGGGATCGCCCTTCGCGAACGCGGTGACGCCGGCCCCGACGTCCTCGATGACGCCGCTCACCTCGTGGCCCGGGTACCAGGGGTACGACGCGTGGCCGGCCTTGCCCCGCCACATGTCGAGCTCGGACGTGCAGACCCCGCAGATCGTCACGCGGAGCAGGACGTCGTTCGGCCCGACCCCGGGGACGTCGGCGTCGACGACCTCGAACCTCCCCGGCTCGTGCAGGACGGCGAGCTTCACGAGCCGCCGCCCGCCGGGACGAGGACGTGTACGGAGTGGGCCGGCACCTCGAGCGTGAGCGTGTCGGCCCCGCGGACCTCGATGCGATCTCCCGTCAGGGCGTCCTCGAGCACGCCGGCAGCCGCAACGTCGGCCAGCGCGGGATCGGCCGAGATCGTCGCGCGCTCGTCCCGCCTGCCGAAGTTCAGGATGACGAGCACGGGGTCGCCGCCCCCGACGGCTGGGCGGACGTACGCGACGACGCTGTCCCGGTCCGTCGTCAGCACGCTCATCTCGCGCGAGGTCAGCGCGGGCAGGCGCTCGCGCAGCTCGATCAGTGCGTCGTACCACGGACGGAGGCCGTGCTCGTCGTCCAGCGGGACCGGATCGATGATCGAGTACGGCTGGTAGCTCGCACCGACCTCGTCGCCGCCGAACATCATCGGGATCCCCGTGACCGTGAACTGCAGCGCCGATGCCACGCGCGTGAGCTCGGGCCCGTAGCGCTCGACGAACCGCGGCCCGGTGTCGTTGTTGTTGAGGAACCGCATGATCAGCGCGTCGCGCGGATAGCCCTCGCCCTGGTTCGTGAGCGCGGGGACGAGCAGCCCCTGGATGTCCTCGGGGAACTCCCAGACCGTCTCCCACGGCCACTGCCCCGGGTTCTCGGTCCAGTCGTACCCGATGTCGAACCCGTTCTCGAAGTAGTAGGCCTCGCGCGCCGTCGCCTCGGCGATCAGCATCAGATCCGGGTTGATGCGCGTCAGCTCCTCGCGCCACTCGAGCCAGTAGTCGGGCGCGCGCCGCTTGATGCCCCACGCCACGTCGACCCGGAAGCCGTCGATCCCGACGTCGCCGACCCAGTACGCGAAGGCCTCGGTCATCATCCGGCGCACCTGCGGGTTGTCGTAGTTCAGGTTCGGGAGGTAGTCCCAGTCGAAGTAGTACGTGTGCTCGCCGTTCTCCTTGCGGTCGTAGAAGTCCCAGTAGTGCGAGCCGGGTCCTTCGGCGGCCGCCTGCTGGTAGTAGCGGTGCTCGATCGAGCTGTGGTTCGGGACGAAGTCGAGGAGCACGTACATCCCGAGCTCGTGCGCCCGGTCGACGAGGCTGCGGAGCTCCTCCTCCGATCCCCACTCCGGGTCGATCGTGAAGTAGTCCGCGATCGCGTAGTGCTCGCCGGGAGCTCGAGTCGTCACCGGGGGCCAGAGCCAGAGGGCGTCCGCCCCGAGCTCCTTGAGGTACGGGAGGTGCTCCTCGACCGCCGCCGCGCCGCCGCCGAGGATCTCGTGGACGGGGGCGTAGATGATCGCCGTGTCGATCCACGCCGGGTGCTCCTGCAGCAGGTCCACGGCCCGGGCGCGACCCTCCTCGACGACGAAGTACGTGACGCTCGTGTCGCCGCGCCCCTCGTCATCGGACACGGTGAGCGCGACGAAGTACTCGCCGTCGTTCTCGGGCGCTCGGAGCTCGAGCCGTTCCCCCGTCTCCTCGCGGAACGCCCCGCCCGCGGCCAGCTGCAGCGTGGGCTCCTCTCCGCCGACCCGGCGGTGCGGCGTCCACGTGAACGAGGTCACGGGCGCTCCGTCGGGCTGCGTCGCCTCGCTCGTCGAGCCGTCGAAGACGACGCGGTCCCCGTGAACCTCGACGTCGATGCGCGCGGTCGGCCGCGGCTCGAGCATCCCGGTCAGGGTGATCGGCTCGGTCTCCTCGACCTCGCCGCCCGACGTACAGCGGGCCGTGACGGTCTGCGCGCCGGTCGCGACGGGGACCGTGAAGGTGAAGCCGTCGGCCTCGAGCTCGACCGGGACGTCGATCTCCTGCCCGTCGACGACGGCGGTCACCTCGTCGCACCCGCCCGAGCCCGCGACGCGCTCCTCCCACGCGAAGACGTCGCCACCCGTCCCGATCAGCTGCACCTCCGCACCTCCCGGCGCCGTCGGGGCGGGATCGTCGGGGTCGTCGCCGCCACCGGTGCACGCGCCCGCGCCGAGCGCCAACGCGAGAGCGAAGACCACGAACGGACGACCACGCACCCCTACCCCTTGATCCCCGACATCGAGATGCCGCGGACGAACTGGCGCTGGAACGTGAAGAAGATGACGATCAACGGGACCGTCGCGAGGACGGATCCGGCCATGATCAGGTTCCACAGCGACCGGTTGGGCAGGACGAAGGTCGTGAGCCCGAGCGGCAACGTGTACAGGTCGGAGCTCGAGATGATGATCAGCGGCCCGTAGAGGTCTTCCCAGAAGAATTGGAACGTGAAGATCGCGACGGCCGCGAGCGCCGGCCGGCAGAGCGGCATGACGACGCGCCAGTAGATGCGGAAGTGGCCGGCGCCGTCGATCCGAGCCGCGTCGATCAGTTCGTCCGGGATCGCGGACTTCATGTACTGCCGTAGCAGGAAGATCGCGAAGACGCTGCCGGTGTTGGGCAGGATCAGGCCCCAGTAGGAGTCGAGCATGCCCTCGCCGCCCTGCCCGTAGAGGTCGTTGCCTCCGAAGAGCGGGAACGACTTGAGGATCAGGTAGTTCGGGATCGACGTGACCTCGGTCGGCAGCATCAGCGTGGCGAGTCCGAGGAAGAACAGGAAATCTCGACCCGGGAACGTCCGTTTCGCGAACGTGTACGCCACGAGCGAGCTGAAGAACAGGATCATCACCGTGACCGTCGTCGTGACGAAGAAGCTGTTGAAGACCCAGCGTCCGATGTCGCGACCGGACCCGAGGAAGCCCGTGTAGTTGGCGATCGTCGGGTCGGTCGGGACCCAGTTCGGCGGGAGCCGGAACATCCGCTCCAGCGGCTGGAACGACGCGCTCACCATGTAGGCGAACGGCGCCACGAAGATCACCGCCAACGCCGTGAGCATCACGTAGCGCAGGACGCGGAGCGGTCGCAGCCGGGTGCGCTTCCTCGGACGGACCCGCGCCTTCGGGTCGTACCCGGCGGGGACCGGCTGTCCGAGCTCGTGGCGCTCGCCTCCCATCTGCGTGCTCATCAGATCTCCACCCGCTTCCGGTAGTAGCGGAACTGGAGGTACGAGAACGCGAACAGGAGGATGAACAGGATGTACGCCAACGCCGAGGCGTACCCCATCCGCAGGTACCGGAAGGCGTTGACGTAGATGTAGTAGACGACCGTCGTCGTCGCACCGCCCGGGCCGGGCGGCCCACCGTTCGTCATGACGAAGATCGACGTGAAGTTCTTGGTCGCGCCGACCGTGTTGATCACGAGGAGGAAGAACGTGGTGGGCGCGATCAGCGGCAGCGTGATCCGCCGGAACTTCGTCCACGCGCTCGCCCCGTCGACCTCGGCGGCCTCGTACAGCTCCTGCGGCACGGCTTGGAGCCCGGCGAGGTACACGAGCATCGTGAAGCCGGCGCCCTTCCAGATGTTCATCACGATCACGGCAGGCATCGCGGTCGAGCGGTTCGCGAGCCAGAAGACGGGTTCGTCGATGATCCCCAGCTTCTGGAGGTAGTAGTTCGCGAGCCCGTAGTCCGCGTTGTAGACCCACGTCCACAGCAGCGCCGCGATCACGAGCGGGGTCAGGACCGGGAGGTAGTACGCGGTGCGGAACCAGCCGAGCCCCCGGATCTTCGAGTTGAGCAGCAGCGCGAGGGCGAGCCCGATGGCCATCGTCGGGACCACCGACCCGAGCGTGAAGTAGATCGTGTGGCCGATCGCCTCGTGGAAGTCCGAGTCCTCGAAGATCGCCTCGCGGTAGTTGTCGAGGCCCGTGAACTCCTGGATCCCGATCGGGTCGTAGTCGTAGAACGAGATGACGAGCGACGTGTAGAGCGCATAGACCGTGAAGATCGCGAAGGTGATCAGTCCGGGCGCGTTGAACAGGTACGCCGTCCATTCCCGGCGCATCTGATGGAGGGTGCCGCGCACGCCGCGACGGTGGCGGGTCGGCGGAGCGAGCGTCGCTTGCGCCAAGGCAGAAGGCTCCCGGTCCGGCGTGGTGGGCGTGGTGTGCGCCCCGCGGGCGGGGCGCACACCACACGTTCGGTGGTTGCTAGCGCGAGCGCCCGGCGCTAGCCGTCGATGATCTCCTCGCCCTCTTCGGCAGCCTGCTGCAGCGCCTCCGCGGGACTGATGTCGCCGTACATCGCCTCACCGAGCTTCTCGTTGAGGACCGCCTCGACCTCGGGATACTTCGGCTGCTCGACGTTGCTCGTCACCGCGCAGCCCATGTCGTCCGCGAACCCCTGGAGGAACGGCTTGTCCTGCGCGAGTTGGTCGGATTCGAGGAGCGACGTGCGCGGCGGCAGCAGCGTCGTCGTCGGCTCGCCGATCGTCCACGTCGCCATGTTCTCCGGGCGCGACAGGAACTCGATCCACAGCCACGACGCGTCCTGCTGCTCGGTGTCGCCCAGGATCACGAGCGTGTCACCCGCGAGCGTCGTCGCGCAGCCGGCGGGACCTTCGGGCAGCGGAGCGGTCGCCCACAGGCCGTCGATGTCCGGGAACTCGCTGAGGAGCTGACCGGCGAACCAGCTGCCGGCGATGTACATGCCGACCTTGCCGGTCGCGAACGAGACGCGCCCGTTCCACGAGTCCGAGGCGAGCTCGTCCGGCGGGGCGTAGTTCTGCGCGAGGTTCACGTAGAACTCCGCGGCCTCGACGGCCTCCGGGCTGTCGAACGCGACGTCCTGCCCGTCGGAGCTGAGGACGTCCCCACCGGCCTGCCACAGCCACGGGTACCAGTAGTAGGCCGCTTCGGTCGAGAAGATCGCGACGCCGTACTGGTTCTCCGCCGGGTTCGTCAGCGCGGCCGCGGTCTGCTCGAACTCCTCCCACGTCGCGGGCGGGCCCTCGATGCCGGCCTCCTCGAACAGGTCGGTCCGGTAGAACAGACCCGTGGTCTCGCCGTCGAAGGGCAGGCCGTACATGCTCTCCTGGTAGATCGCCGTGTTGCGGAAGCCCTCGACGTAGTCCTCGGTCGCGACGGTCTCGCTCCCGGCGATGAACTCGTCGAGGTTGAGCAGCGCGCCCCGGGACGCGAGCTCCTGGACGAACCCGGCGTCGATGAACGCCGTGTCCGGGGCGTTGCCGCCGGCGATCTCGGTGAGCAGCTTCTCGCGGCTGCGGCCGGACGGGACCGGCTCGAACTCGACGGTGATGTTCGGGTACTCCTGCTCGAACTCCTCCTTGAAGCCGAGCATCTGCGGCGACTCGGCGACCGACGAGAAGACGTAGTACCGGATCGTCGTCGGCTCGGTCGGCTCCTCCGCGACCCGAGGCTCGACGGCCTCCGCCGTGTCGCCGCGCGGAACCGTGTCCTCGTTGTTGTCACCGCCGCCGCCGCCGACGCACGCGGCCGCGACGAACGCGAGCGAGACGAGCCCCATCGCCCATCGGCTCGCGAACCCATTCCGCCGAAGTCTCACGGCGCTCCCCCTCTCGAACGGACCGCCGCCGAACGCGTGCACGGAGGCGGTCCAAACCGATTTGGACAGCGCAGCATGCCCACCGCCCTCCCGGCGTGTCAAGGCAACCGCTCCGCCGCCGGCGGTCGGCGGTGGAGGGGGCGGGGCGACCTTGACAGGCTCGCCGCCGGCGGCGTCTCCTTCCTGTCGTGAATCGGTTTGCGGGTCGCCGGGCCACGATCGACGACGTGGCCGCTCACGCCGGCGTGAGCAAGACCACGGTCTCGCACGTGCTCTCGGGGCGCCGACCCGTCGCCGCCGAGACCCGCGAGCGCGTCCAGGACGCGATCGTCGAGCTCGGCTACCGCCCCGACGGGATCGCCCGGAGCCTGCGGACGCGGCGTTCGCACCTCGTCGCGCTGCTGATCCCCGACATCAGCAACCCCTTCTATCCGGTACTGGCCCGAGGGCTCGAGGCCGGGCTCGCGGCCGCGGGCTATCACGTCGTGATCTGCAACACGGACTCCGATCCGGGGCGGGAGCTGGCATTCGTCGCCGACATGAGCGACCGTCGGATCGACGGCTTGGTCCTCGACTCGTTCTCACTCGCCGTCGACCAACTCCGGACGATCGCGGGACCGCTGCCGGTCGTGTGGATCGGAGCGGAGCGCGAGGATCACCCCGAGGTCGACGTGGTGCGCTCGGACGACGAGCAGGGCGCGCGCGACGCCACCGCGCACCTCCTCGCGCGGGGGCGCCGGTGCGTCGCGATGATCGACGGCAGCCCCGGATCGGGGACGCCCCGGACGCATGGGCACCTTCGCGCGCTCGCGTCCGCGCCCGAGCCTCGATCGCCGCTGATCCGCCACGGTGGATGGACGCGCGAGGGCGGCGCGAAGGCGATGCTCGAGCTGCTCGATCTCGACCCGTGCCCCGACGCCGTCTTCTGCGCGAACGACCTGATGGCGATCGGCGCGGTCGACGCGATCCGCGAACGCGGGCTCCGGGTTCCCTCGGACGTCGCCGTCGCGGGGTTCGACGACATCGACGCCGCCTCGATGGTCCGGCCGCCGCTGACGTCGGTGGTGAATCCCGCGTACGAGACCGGGCGCGTGGCGGGCGAGCTGCTCGTCGACCGGATGGCCGGTGCCTACGAGGGGCCCCAGCGAGCGGTGACGCTGCCGTGCCGGCTCGTCGAGCGGGCATCTTCGTGACGAGGATCCACCTCGACACCGACCTCGGCTCGGACACCGACGACCTGTGTGCGCTCGCGATGCTGCTCGGGTGGCCGGACGCGGAGCTGATGGGCGTCACCACGTCGACGGACGTCGAGGGGATCCGCAACGGGTTCGTGCGGTACGCGCTCGAGTTGGCGGGCAGGACGGACGTCCGGAGCGAGGCGGGCGCCGACGGGTCGATCGGCGGATTGTTCTCGCCGCTGCTGTTCCCCGAGTACTGGCCCGAGCCGATCCCGCCGCGCCGCTCGTCGCCCGGCGCCGCGCTCGACCTGCTGCTCGAGAACGCCGAGGCGGGCGCCGCGATCGTCGCGGTCGGTCCGTACACGAACCTCGCGATGCTCGAGGCGGCGCGGCCGGGGGTGCTCGCGTCCGTGCCGGTCGTCGTCATGGGCGGTCACCACGTCACCGCGCGCGAGGGGCTTCCCATGTGGGGGATGCGCGACGACTTCAACGTGCAGCAGGACGCCGTCGCCGCGCGGATCGTGTTCGAACGCTGCGACCCGGTCGTCGTGCCCCTCGCGGTCTCGATCGAGGTCGCGCTGCGGTCGTCGCACCTCGAGCGGCTCCGCGCGTCGGGACCGCTCGGCCGGCTGATCGCCGATCAGGGCGAGCGGCACGCCGACGACAACGGACGCCGCGCGCTGCCGCCCGCCTACCCCGCGCTCCCGGCCGATCTCCTCAACTTCCAGTACGACCCCCTCGCCTGCGCCGTCGCCCTCGGATGGGACGGGGCGGGCGTTGAGGACGTGGCGTGCGCGCTCGAACCGGAGCCCGACGGTCTGCTGGGGATGACGCCGCGAGAGGACGGACGGCCGCTGCGAACGGTCACGTCGGTCGACGCCGAGCGCTTCGAGCGGGACTGGCTCAACGCCGTCGTGCGCGCCTCCGAGCGCACCCGGTCGCGGTGAAGGTCGCGCTCGTCGGCGGGGGCGGCTTCCGCACGCCGCTCGTCGAGGAGGCGATCGCGCGGACCACCGGTGAGGTCGTCGACGAGCTCGTGCTGCACGACCGCGACGAGCGGCGCCTCGCGCGGATCTCCGAGGTGCTCGAGGGTCGCAAGCGTGAGCGCGGGGACGGGCCGCGCGTCCGAACGACGTCGCGGCTCGAGGACGCGGTCGAAGGTGCGGGCGCGGTGCTCGTCGCGGTCCGGCCGGGCGGCCTCGCGGCGCGGATCGTCGACGAGCGCGTCCCGCTCGACGTCGGCGTCCTCGGCCAGGAGACGGTCGGTCCCGGCGGCATCGCCTTCGCGCTTCGCACCGTTCCCGTCGTCGTCGCGATCGCGGAGGCGGTGCGCGAACGCGCGCCGGGTGCCTGGCTCCTGAACTTCACGAACCCGGCCGGGATCGTGACCGAGGCCGCGCGCTCGGTCCTCGGCGGGCGGGCGATCGGGATCTGCGACTCGCCGGCGGCGCTGTGGCGTCACGTCGTCTCGGCGGTCGATGCGCCGACGGCGTGGGTGCCGGCCTACGTCGGGCTCAACCACCTCGGCTGGCTGACGAGCGCGCGCGACGGGGACCGCGACGTGCTGGCGGCGCTCCTGGACGACCCGCGGGTCGCCGAGGTGCACGAGGTCGCCCTCGAGGGGCTCGACGCCGTCCGGACGTCCG
>DASPIF010000275.1:0-3592 GCA_035629255.1 Actinomycetota bacterium
ACGCGCTCGACCGCGGCGAGGCGATGCGTGCAGCGATCGCGCTCGCGCTCGGCGCAGCGGCCGCCAACGCGGAGTCACCCGGGGCCGGTCGCCTCGACCCCGATCGCGCTGAGCAGCTCCGTCGCCGAGCCGAGATCTTGCCGGCGTGACCGACGTCGAGGCTGTTCGCGTCGCCCGCTCCGTCCCTCGTCCTCGGACGCGAGCTCGCCGTCTGCGGCGGATCGAGCTCATCTCGGAACGAGGCGCTAGGCGTACCCTCTGACCGGTCGGACGACGGGGAAGCACCAGCCATCGGGAGGCGAGCAGCGATGCAGATCGATCGGCGTCTTTCCAGGAGGGCGTTCCTTCGGACCGCGGGCGGCGGCGCCGCCGCGTTCTCGCTCGCCGCGTTCCTCGCGGCGTGCGGCGGGGACGGCGAGTCGACGCCCGGAGGTGGCGGCCCCGACGAGACGGGCGCCGCGCCGGGCTTCGACTGGGCGAGCCAGGAGCGGACTGGCCAGGTCACGATGGTCAACTGGCCGCTCTACATGGACCGGCAGAAGAACGACGCCGGTGAGATCGAGCATCCGACACTCGCCGCGTTCACGGAGGAGACCGGTATCGAGGTGTCCTACCTCGAGCAGATCGAGAGCTACGAGGAGTTCCACGCCCAGATCCTGCCAATCGTCGGGAACGGGCAGAGCACCGGGTACGACGTGATGGTCACCGGGTTCCCGAAGTGGTTCCCCCTGCTGATCGCGAGCGACGCCCTGATCGAGCTCGACCACTCGCAGCTGCCGAACTACGCGGCGAACGTCGCGCCGACGTACCAGGAGGTGTCCTACGATCCTGGCAACCGGTACGGCATCCCGTACCAGTCCGGGATCACCGGGCTCGGGTACAACATCGATATGACGGGGCGCGAGCTCACGAGCGTCCAGGAGCTGTTCAACCCCGAGTGGGAAGGACGCGTCGGCATGTTCCGCGACACCCTCGACACGCCGAACATGGCGCTGATCGCCGCGGGGGTGAACCCGCCCGACGCGACGCAGGACGACTGGCAGCGCGCGGCCGACCTCCTGATCCAGCAGCGCGACGCAGGTCTCGTCCGCCAGTACTACGGCCAGGCGTACATCGGTGCGCTCCAGAACGAGGAGGTCGCCGTCTCGCTCGCCTGGGGCGGCGACATCCTGCAGTCGCAGAACAGCGGGTACGAGAACCTGCGATTCGTCGTGCCGGACGAAGGCGGCCTCCTGTGGACGGACATCATGGCGATCCCCGTGGGCGCCGAGCACCCGGTGGACGCGCTGATGCTGATGGACTGGTTCTACCGCCCGGAGATCGCCGCCCAGCTCGCGTCGTGGATCCAGAGCGTGAGCCCTGTCCCCGCGGCGCAGGAGATCCTGCGGGAACAGGGCGATCCGGTTGCCGACAACCCGCTCGTCTTCCCGACCGAGGAGATGTACACGCTCCTGCGCGACTACCGCATCCTCGACGAGGAGGAGACGGAGGCCTGGGACGACCTGTTCCTGCCGATCTACCAGACATGACCGAGCGGATCGACGACGCCCTCTCGGTCCGCGACGGCCATCTGTTCCTCGAGGGCCATGACGCCGTCGAGCTCGCGGACCGGTTCGGCACACCGATCTACGTCCTGAGCGAGGACCAGCTCCGCCGCAACGCGCGACGGATCGCGAGCGCGTTCTCATCGCGGTGGCCCGAGGGCGAGGTCCGCGTCTTGCCCTCGATCAAGGCGAACCTCTCGCTCGCCGCCCGCGCCGTCCTCACCTCGGAGGGGCTCGGCTGCGACACGTTCGGCCCGAGTGAGCTCGAGGCGGCGCTGCGGACGGGCGTCGAGCCGGCGAGGATCTCGGTGAACGGGACCGCGAAGAGCGAGGCCCTGATCGAGCGCGCGGTCGCGGTCGGCGCCAAGGTGACCCTCGACAGCGTCCGCGAGATCGACCTCGTCCGTGAGGTCGCTCGTCGGCTCGGCCGTCGCGCGACCGTGCGCCTGCGTCTCCGCCCGGACTACGTGGAGCTCGAGCGCGCATCCGAGTTCGTCGACGAGGAGATCTCGATCCGCCACTTCGCGTCGTCCTACAAGCCGGGGATCCCGACGCCGGACCTCCTGGATGCCGGTCCGGCGGCGCTGTCCGCTGACGAGCTCGACGTCACCGGCGTGATGGCGCACCTCGGTCGGCACCACCACGATCCCGAGGTGTGGCGGGGGATGGTGCGCGGCGTCTGCGCCACGCTGGCCGAGCTCTCGAAGGCATGGAACGGGTGGACGCCCCGGGAGATCGACCTCGGTGGTGGGTTCCCCTCGCCGCGCGATCCGACCGGCCGCGCGCTCCGTCGCGGCGCCGAGCGGCCCGAGCGCGTCGAGCCGATCGAGACGTTCGCCGACGTGGTCACGACCACGCTCCGCGACGAGCTCGCGGTCGCCGGGATCGACGCCCGCGGGATCGCCTTCGAGGTCGAGCCGGGACGGGCGATGTACGCGGACGCCGGGATCATGCTCGCGCGCGTCGTCAACGTGAAGCGCGAGCCGGGCCGGACCCCCCAGCGCTGGATCGAGACCGACACCACAGAGATGTTCCTCGCGGACCTGATGATCGAGCACGACGTGTTCCCGATCCTGCCCGCGAGCCGCATGGACGCGCCCGATCGCGATGCGGTCGACGTCGTCGGCATCAGCTGCGGCTTCGACGTGCTCGGATGGTCCGTGTCCCTGCCGCCGGAGACCGGTCCCGGCGACGTCCTCGCGTTCCTCGACACCGGCGCCTACCAAGACGCCACGTCCTCGAACTTCAACGCGATGCCGAGGCCGGCGACCGTCCTCGTGTGGCAGGATTCGGCGGAGATCGTGAAACGAGCCGAGACCATCGACGACGTCTTCCACCGCGACGTGATCCCGTCGCGTCTCCGGTCGGGCGAGGCCCCGTGACCGCCCCCGCCCTCGACCACGTCTCCATCACGGTCGCCGACCTCGAGACCTCGATCGCGTTCTACCGCGACCTCCTGGGCCTCCCGCTCCTCGACCGAGGCCACGCCGACGAGCCCGAGCTGTCCACCCTCCTGTCCCTCGACGACGTCGAGCTCGACTGGGCCGAGCTCTCTCTCGGTCCCACGATCCTCGAGCTCGTCCAGTACCGAACCGCCGCCGGCGACCCCCTGAACCCTCACCCCAACCGCCCAGGAGCGACCCACTTCGGCCTCGCGGTCGACGACATCACCCCCTTCGCGGCGCGCCTCCGAGAAGCCGGCGCGGTGATCAGCAACGATGTCGTCACCCTCACCGAAGACTCCGACTGGCACGGAGCCCGAGTCCTCTACGCTACCGACCCCGACGGCGTCACGATCGAGTTGGTGCAACGCGCGGACAAGCTCGTGGTCCTCCCTGACGAGACGCCAGACCTGACCTCCGAGCGAGAGATCGCTCCCAGGTAGCGGCCCCCGCCGCTCCGGAGCGCAGCTCGCCCGGCGACAAGCGCAGGAGTGGGGGGGCCGGCCCACTGCTACCGTCCCGCCGCATGTCGACGACCCGCTTCCGCTCGGTGACGCCCGCGACGTCGGTCAAGTTCCTGTTCGTCTTCTTCGGCGTCGCGGTCGA
>DASPIF010000276.1:0-6381 GCA_035629255.1 Actinomycetota bacterium
TCGGGTAGCTGGCGTAGAACAGGCGCAACCCGCTGCGTTCCGCCGCGGCGACCAGTCCCCACGCGAGCGCGGTCGCCCCCGAGACGTTCCGGTAGGTCCCGGGCTCGGCGGGCGCCGGCTTGACGACGTAGGAGGTCGCGAACAGCTCCGTTGTCTCGCCGAAGTTGTAACCGGCCTTGAACGCGGCGACGTTCGCGTCGAAGACCTGCGGCTTGTCGCCGAACTTCTTGTGGAGCCAGTTGAGGGTCACGTCGACCGGCCGCCCGAACATCCAGGACACCAGTCCGAGCGCGAACATGTTCTTCGAACGCTCGGCCTCCTTGCGCGAGAGCCCGAGCTCTTCGACCGCCCGCACGGTGATCGAGGTCATCGGCACCTTGTAGACCTGATAGCCGTCGAGCGTGCCGTCCTGCAGCGGATCCTGCGCGTAGCCCGCCTTCTGCAGGTTGCGGTCCGTGAACGCGTCCTCGTTCACGATCACGACGCCGCCCTTCTCGACCGAGCCGAGCTCCGCCTTCAACGCGGCGGGGTTCATCGCGACGAGGACCCCCGGGTGGTCACCGGGCGTCAGGATGTCGCTCGAGGCGAACTGGATCTGGAACGCCGAGACGCCGTGCACCGTGCCGGCGGGGGCGCGGATCTCCGCCGGGAAGTCCGGCAACGTGGCGAGGTCGTTGCCGAGCACGGCCGTCGCGTTGGTGAACCGGTCGCCGGTCAACTGCATCCCGTCCCCCGAGTCGCCGGCGAACCGGATGACGACGCGCTGCCTCTCCTCGACCTGCTTCGTCATGGTGTGCCGGGCGGTCCCGGCGGCCTCCTTCGTTCGGTGCGCGAGCGAGCGTTTACGCTTCGAGCATCAAGCGTACCGCGGGCGCTCCGGTTCGGACGGGGGCGCGCCGCCCGGTACTCCGCTCCGGCGACCGAGGGGAGGCAGGTTCGGATGCGCACGCGCACGCTGGGGACCGACGGACCGGAGATCAGCGTGATCGGCTTCGGTGCGTGGGAGGCGGGCGGCGAGCCCGCCTGGGGACAGCCACCCCCCGAGGTCCAGACCGTCGAGGCGATCCGGACCGTGTTCGATGCCGGCATCACGTGGATCGATACCGCCGAGGTGTACGGCGACGGGCGCTCGGAGGAGCTCGTCGCCCGCGCGGTCGAGGGCCGCCGGGACGAGGTCGTGATCGCGTCGAAGGTCGCACCGCGGCCCGAGGGCAGCGGTTTCCGCCCGGAGCAGATCCGCGACGCCTGCTCGAGGAGCCTCGCCCGTCTGCGCACCGACCGGATCGACGTCTACCAGCTCCACTGGCCCGATCCCGAGGAGACACCCCTCGAGGAGACCTGGGGCGCGATGGCGGGTCTCGTCGACGACGGTCTCGTGCGCGCGATCGGGGTATCCAACTTCGACCGCGAGATGATCGAGCGGTGCGAGGCCGTACGCCACGTGGACTCTCTCCAGCAGGAGTTCTCGATGCTGTCGCTCGACGACCGCGAGCTGATCCGTTGGTGCGGCGAGCACGGGACCGGGGTGCTGACGTACGGGCCGCTCGCGTACGGCCTGCTCGCGGGCGCGATCAGCCGACACACGACGTTCGCCGACGGCGACTTCCGGCCGAATGAGACGCGTCTGTTCGGGCCGGGAAATCTCGAGCGCAGCCTCGCCGTGGTCGACTCGCTCCGACCGGTCGCGGATCGCCTCGGCTGCTCGGTCGCCCAGCTCGCGCTCGCCTGGAACGTCCGTCAGCCGGGCGTCACGGCGGCGATCGCGGGGAGCCGGAACCCCGAGCACGTCCGCGCGAACGCAGCCGCCGGAGATCTGGAACTCGACGACGAGACGCTCCGCGAGCTCGACGCGATACTGCCGCTCGGACCCGTCACCCCCTAACGAGCCGAAGCCCGCACGAGAGGACCGCACACCCATGGCATACAAGCGCATCGTCGTCGCGACCGACGGCTCCTCCACCGCCGAGACCGCGGAGCGGATCGCGATCGCCCTCGCCAGGTCGACGAAGGGGACGCTCTCGATCGTGCACGTCTTCACCGATCGCGCCCGGGCCGACGCGGCTGTCGCCCGCGCGGTCGCGCTCGCCGAGGAACGCCAGGTCAAGCACGAGATCGTCCTCGCGGACGGCGATCCCGCCGATGCGATCATGGGCATCGCCGACGAGCGCGACGCCGAGATCATCGTCACCGGAAGCCGCGGCCTGTTCAAGAGCGAGCAGCTGATCGGCAGCGTCGTCCGCAAGGTGGTCAACAACGCGCCGTGCGACGTCCTGCTCACGCGGCCGCGCGAGGATCCCGCAACGGTCGGCGAGGCTCCGTATCACCGGATCCTGCTCGCGACCGACGGCTCGGCGACCGCTGACCGGGCCGCTCGGAAGGGCTTCGCGCTCGCCAAGCGTCTCGCGGCCTCGGTCGCGCTCGTCTTCGTCGGTCACCCCAAGACCGGCGAGCTCGTCCTCGCGGATACGGCGGCCACGATCGGCGAAGGCGCGCCCGCCGACCAGATGATCCTCGAGGGCGAACCGGGCGAGACGATCATCGGGACCGCCCGCGAGCACCGGTTCGACCTGGTGATCGTCGGCAACAAGGGCATGGCCGGTGCGCGAGCCGCGATCCTGGGATCCGTCCCGCGCGAGATCGCCGAGTTCGCGCCGTGCGACGTCCTCGTCGCGCGCACGATCGCCCAGAACCTCTCGGAGATCCAACCGGGCGAGGGCGGCATCGTCGCGACGGGCGATCACAAGGTCGCGGTCTATCGGCGCCCCGACGGCGCGGTCGTGACGATCTCGGCGAAGTGCACGCACATGGGCTGCACGGTGAAGTGGAACGCCGCCGACAAGGTGTGGGACTGCCCGTGCCACGGCTCGAGGTACACGCCGACCGGCGAGGTGATCAACGGCCCGGCCGAGCGCGCGCTCGCGCCCGCGGAGCTCTAGCGGGTCAGACGCGCCACGTGGGCTTGTACACCATCAGCCACGTGATGATCACGAGCGCCGTCACACCCCAGACCGCGTTGAACATCGCCGCCCGCGAGCGCAGCAGCTCGTCGAGCTCCTCGTCGCTCTTGCGCGGCACGCCCGAGGGTCGGAGCTGGATCGCGTCCTTGAGCGACTGGTAGTAGGGCCGTGCCACGACACCCATCTCGATGATCGTCGCGACGAGGATCGCGATCGAGATCCAGATCCACCAGAACCCCCACCACCCGCCGTCGAACCCGGTCCAGATCCCGAACGCGGTCAGGAACAACAGGGCCACGTACATCCCGCGGACCGCCGATCCCGAGAACTGCAGCAGCTCGGCGATGCGCGTCCGGTCACGCTCCTTCCACAGCCGCATGGCCACCAGGATCGACACGCCGTGGAACAGGACGAAGCCGAGGACGCTCGCGACGTGCAGGAACTTGAGCCAGGGGTAGAGCTGGATCCCGAGCATCAGCCGGCGATCGACCTCTCGGCCTCGCGCAGCCGACGCGCGACCACCGCGAGCATCCGCGAGGCGACGCTCGGGTCGGCAGCGACCAGCTTGTCGAACGACCGTTTGAAGATCCTGATCGCCGTGACCGGCGTCTCGGCGATCACCGAGGCGGTCCTCGGACCACCGTCGAGGAGCGAGATCTCTCCGAAGAACTCCCCGGGGACGACATGCGCGATCGTCCGCTTGCGACGCACGACCTTGGCCTCGCCCTCGACCACGACGTAGAACGTCCCGCCGGCGTGCCCCTCCTCGACGATCGCATCGCGCTCGTTGAACGTGACGACGTCCGCGTGGTCGGCGAGCTGCTTGAGCGTCCGCCTCGGCAATCCCTCGAACAGCGGCACCTGCGCGAGCAGGTCCAGACCCTGCCGGCCGAGCGGGCGGTCCGATCGTCGCCCATGCGTCGAGGAGCGCTCGACGCCCGACGACGCGATCGACCGTGGGACCGCGCCCGCCAGCGAGTCGAAGACGTCCTTGGCCATCGTGCCTCCCCTCCGTCGTCCGGATCGCGTCGGGCGCCGCAGCCTACCCCACGCTCTGGCTCGCTCGGTCGTCGCTGGTCACGCCCACCCTCGGTCGGTAGCGTTCCACCATGGCGGAAGGCGTGCGCGAGCGGCTCGAGGCCTCGATGGCCGAGCGCATCCTGGTGCTCGACGGTGCGATGGGGACCGCCCTCCAGGGGTTCGACCTGTCGGAGGGCGACTACCGCGGCGAACGGCTCGCCGATCACCCGACCGATCTCAAGGGCGACCACGACGTCCTCGCGCTCACGCGGCCCGAGGTCGTCGAGGCGGTCCACCGAGGCCACCTCGAAGCCGGGGCCGACATCGTGTCGACGGACACGTTCACCGCGAACGGCATCGCGCAGGCCGACTACGCGACGGTCGACCTCGTCGAGGAGATGAACCGGGCGGCAGCCGAGATCGCGAGGCGAGCCGCGGCGGCGTTCGGCCCCGATCGGTTCGTCGCCGGGTCGATCGGGCCGACGAACCAGACGTTGTCGCTGTCACCCCACGTGAACGACCCGGCGTACCGCACCGTGACGTTCGAGCAGGTCTACGACGGCTACGCCGCTCAGATCCGGGGGCTGCTCACCGGGGGCGCCGACGTGCTCCTGATCGAGACGATCTTCGACACGCTGAACGCGAAGGCAGCGATCGCGGCGGCGATGGAACTGGCGCCCGACGTCCCGCGGATGATCTCGGTCACGATCACCGACCGCAGCGGTCGGACGCTGTCGGGTCAGACGATCGACGCGTTCTGGCACTCGATCGTGCACGCCGAGCCCTTCAGCGTCGGCGTGAACTGCGCGCTCGGCGCCGCCGAGATCCGGCCGTACCTCGAGGCGCTCGCGCGGATCGCCCCGGTCCCGACGACGTGCCACCCGAACGCCGGCCTGCCCAACGCGTTCGGCGGCTACGACGAGCGCCCGGAGATCACCGCGAGGTACCTGCGCGAATTCGCCGAGTCGGGCCTCGCGAACGTCGTCGGCGGGTGCTGCGGCACGACGAACGAGCACATCCGCGCGGTCGCCGCGGCCGTCGAGGGCCTTGCGCCGCGTCGACTACCGGCGCCGAGGCACCTGACGGCGTTCAGCGGGCTCGAGCCGTTCGAGATCGCGCCGGACACCGGTTTCGTCGTCATCGGCGAACGCCAGAACGTCACCGGCTCCGCCAAGTTCCGCCGGCTGATCGAATCGGGCGACTACCAGGCGGCCGTCGAGATCGCGCGGGAGCAGGTCGACAGCGGCGCGAACCTGCTGGACGTGAACATGGACGCCGACCTCCTCGACGGCGTCAAGGCGATGACGACGTTCCTCAACCTCATCGCCACCGAGCCGGACATCGCGAAGGTCCCCGTGATGGTCGATTCCTCACGCTGGGACGTGATCGAGGCGGGTCTGCGCTGCCTCCAGGGCAAGGGCGTCGTCAACTCGATCTCGCTGAAGGAGGGCGAGGACGACTTCCTCGACAAGGCGCGCAAGATCAAGCGGTACGGCGCCGCCGTCGTCGTGATGGCCTTCGACGAGACGGGTCAGGCCGACACCGTCGAGCGCAAGGTCGAGATCCTGGAGCGCTGCTACCGCCTGCTGATCGACCGCGCGGGCTACGCCCCGGAGGACATCATCTTCGACCCGTGCATCCTCGCGATCGCGACGGGGATGGAGGAGCACGCCGACTACGCGAAGGCGTTCATCGAGTCGACGAGGGTCCTCAAGGACCGCTGCCCGGGCGCCAGGGTGAGCGGCGGCATCTCGAACCTCTCGTTCAGCTTCCGCGGGAACGACCGCGTTCGCGAGGCGATCCACTCGGCGTTCCTGTACCACGCGATCGCGGCGGGTCTCGACATGGCGATCGTGAACGCGGGACAGATCGCGCTCTACGAGGACATCCCGAAGGACCTGCTCGAGCACGTCGAGGACCTGATCTTCAACCGCCGCCCGGACGCCACGGAGCGCATGATCGCGTTCGCCGAGACCGTCAAGGGCGCGGCGACGAAGAAGGAGATCGACCTCTCGTGGCGCGACGCGCCGGTCGAGGAGCGTCTCAGCCACGCCCTCGTCCACGGGATCGACGCGTGGATCGAGGAGGACACCGAGGAAGCCCGCGGCAGCTACGCGCGCCCGCTCGACGTCATCGAGGGGCCGCTGATGGACGGGATGAAGATCGTTGGCGACCTGTTCGGGGCCGGGAAGATGTTCCTGCCGCAGGTCGTGAAGAGCGCCCGCGCGATGAAGAAGGCCGTCGCGTACCTCGAACCGTTCATGGAGGACGAGAAGCTCCGGCTGGGACCCTCCGGCGATCGCGCGAACGGCAAGGTCATCCTGTGCACCGTCAAGGGCGCGGCGACGAAGAAGGAGATCGACCTCTCGTGGCGCGACGCGCCGGTCGAGGAGCGTCTCAGCCA
>DASPIF010000277.1:0-2763 GCA_035629255.1 Actinomycetota bacterium
CCGCGACGCCTGCTCGACCTCGAGGTCGACGGCGAGACGATCCGCGTCGCCGATGGCGCGACGATCCTCGACGCGCTCCGCGAGCACGGCGTGGACACGCCGACGCTCTGCTACGCCGAGAACCTCACGCCGATCAACGCCTGCCGCGTGTGCGTGGTCGAGCTCGAGGGCTCCCGCGTGCTCGTACCGTCGTGCGCGCGCAAGGCCGAGGCGGGGATGAAGATCAGGACCGACACCGACCGCGTGAGGCACTCGCGGCGCATGGTCCTCGAGTTCCTGGGTTCGAGCGTCGACATGGGCCTCGCGAGCACGGCCGTGCAGCGCTGGTTCGAGGCCTACGGAGCCGACCCTACCCGCTACGGGACCGCGGCCGAGCCCGCCGCCGCCGGCGAGCGCGATCGACGCCGCACCGGTCATCACCACGATCCCGATCCGACGGTCGCCGAGACCGTCGCGCAGCCGGTGAAGGTCGACAACGACCTGTACGTCCGCGACTACTCGCGGTGCATCCTCTGCTACAAGTGCGTCGAGGCCTGCGGCGTGGACGCGCAGAACACGTTCGCGATCGCGATCGCCGGGCGTGGGTTCGACGCCAGGGTCTCGACCGAGTTCGACACCCTGTTGCCGGAGTCTGCGTGCGTGTACTGCGGCAACTGCGTCGGCGTGTGCCCCACGGGCGCGTTGATGTTCCGGAGCGAGCACGAGATGCGCGAGGCCGGCACCTGGGACGAGACGCGCCAGACCGTGACCGAGACGATCTGCCCGTACTGCGGCGTCGGCTGCGACCTCGAGGTCCACGTGCAGGACAACACGATCGTCAAGGTGTCGTCGCCGTGGGACCACTCGGTCACCGCCGGGCACCTGTGCATCAAGGGACGGTTCGGGTTCCAGTTCGTGCAGAACCGGGCGCCGGTGCCCCCGACCCAGACGGCCGAGACCGACGCGGACCGCGGCGCGCCGCCGACGCCGGGAGCATCGCCTGCCTGAGGTCACGGGCGTCGTCCTCGCGGGAGGGCGTTCGCGCCGGTTCGGCCGCGACAAGCTCCTCGAGCCCTACCGCGGGACGCCGATGCTGCATCGCGTCACGGTGCGGCTCGCCGAGGTCTGCGGTGAAATCGTGGTCGTCCTCGCACCCGACGCGCCGGAGCCGCCGATGCCGCTCGGCGTCCCGGTGCGGTTCGCGCGCGACGCCGACGAGGGCGAGGGCCCGCTCGCGGGGGCGTACGCCGGGCTGCACGCCGTCCGGACAGAGCACGCGATGGTCGCGGGCGGCGACATGCCCGACCTCCGGACGCCGGTGCTCCTCGAGCTGCTCCGCGTGGCGGACGAGGCTCCCGTCGACGGCGTGGCGCTCGCCGACGGCGATCGCTTCCATCCCCTCCCGTGCGTGGTCCGGACCACGCCGTCGCGCGACATCGCGCACACCCTCCTGCACGACGGGCGCCGCCGGCTCAGCGACCTGCTCGAGGCGCTCCGGATCGCGGTCGTGGACGAGCCGACGTGGCGGGCGCTCGACCCCGAACGCCGGACGCTGTTCGACGTCGACGAGCCGGGTGACCTCGAGCGCTGAGGGCCCGACGGTGGACGCTCTCGCGGGCGCGCCCGATACGGTGACGACGTGACTCACGTCCTGACGATCGGCATCGGAGACATCGACGTCGCCGTCGTGTGCGAGGGCTACGCCCCGATCGACCTCGTCGAGGAGTTCCCCGACACCGAGGTCGACTGGGCCGCGGAGCGTGCCGCGTACCCGTGGGCGTTCCACGACGAGACCTCGTGGGCGTGGCACGCCCACGCGTTCGCGCTCCGGACCCCGGACGGCGTCGTGATGGTGGACACGGGGCTCGGGACCTTTCCGCCGTACCGTCCGTGGGCGACGTCGGTCCCGCGCGACGAGGCGCTCGCCGCCGCGGGTGTCGACCCGACGGACGTGATCGCGGTCGCCCACACCCACCTGCACGCCGATCACGCCGGCGGTGCGGTGGTCGACGGCGCGCCGACGTTCCCGAACGCCACACACCACGTCCATCCGGCGGACTGGGCCTTCTTCGCCGAGCCCGACACGACCGACTACACCGGCCGCTTCGAGATGGAGGAGCTCGAGCGACGTGGCGCGCTCGATCTGCGCGCGGACGATCACGAGATCGCCCGGGGGATCCGCGTCGTCTCAGCGCCCGGGCACACCCCGGGTCATCGCACGGTCCTCGTGTCGACGGATGACGGATGGCTGCTGCTGACGGGCGACGCGCTCCATACGCCCCCGCAGGTCCGTCTGCCGAGCGCCCCGTCGAACCACGACGAGGACCCCGAGGCAGCGTGCCGCTCGCGCGAGCGCGCCCTCGGGGACGCGCGCGACGGCGGCTGGCTCGTCGCGGTCTCCCACTTCGCGGAGCCGTTCGGCCGGGTCGGCGAGCAGGGGTGGATCGCAGGGCGCTGAGCGCCCCCGTCCGGTCCGGTGACCAGGGCGTTCCGATAGCATCGCCGCGAAGAGCGGGGTCCCGCGGGGCCTCGCGCATCACACCCCGAGAGCGCATCCGAAAGGATCTCCGCATGCCGCGTCGTGTCTTGATCATGGGCGCCGCCGGGCGCGACTTCCACAACTTCAACGTCGCGTACCGCGGCGATCAGCGGTACGACGTCGTGGCGTTCACCGCGACGCAGATCCCCTTCATCGACGACCGCACCTACCCGGCCGAGCTCGCCGGCGAACGCTACCCCGAAGGCATCCAGATCCACGACGAGAGCGAGCTCACCGACCTGATC
>DASPIF010000278.1:0-4440 GCA_035629255.1 Actinomycetota bacterium
CATCGTCCGGAGCGCCTTCGCGAGCTCGCCGACCTCCTCGGTCATCCACCGGAACGTCGTGTCGGTCCCGCGTTCCGCGTCGCGCTCGACGTACGTGCGTCGCAACGTGTCCTGGAGGTCGCGGATCTCCATCAGGCGGCGGAGTCTACCGGCCGCCGGTCCGGGATCCGGCCGACGACGACCACCAACGCGAGCGCCGCGAGCACGCCCAACAAGAACGCGCCGGCCACGCCGGCCCGCAGCGACACCCATCCCGCCGCGGCCGCGGCGACGCTCACGCCTCCGAGCCCCGCGCCGATCCCGAGCCCCAGGAAGTCCATCAGGATCGTGGAGGAGAGCTCGCCCGCCTCGCGCCCCTCGGTGGTCTCGCCCATCACCGAGACCGGGATCGTCGGCCACACGATCCCCATCCCGAGCCCGCCGATCGCCCATCCCACGTACGCGATCCAGATCGGCAGCTCACGGATCCGGGTGCCGAGGACCGTGACCTCGTGCACGAGCCCCGTCGAGACGACGAGCGCCGAGACGAACAGCAGCCACGCGCCGACGCGCGCGACCCATCTCGCGCCGCGCTGGACGACGAGCCGCGACTGCCACCAGGTCCCCACGGCCCATGCGACCGCGGCGCCCGAGATCACGAGCCCGGACGTGCCGATCGACAGTCCGCGCACGTCGTGCAGCATGAGCGTGAGGAACGCGTCGACCGCGATGAAGGCGAACGACGTGAGGAACGAAGCTACCGCCGCCGCCGGGATGCCGGGTCGCACGCGGAACGTGCCGCGCGGGACGATCTTGAGCAGCGCCGGGATCCCGATGGCGAGCCCGACCGGCGCCCCGACGAGCGTCAGCCACGAGGGCTCGGTCAGGGCGGCGAGGAAGATGCCCGTCCCCAGCATCAGCACGAGGCTCGCCGCGACCGGGAGCCGTTCGTCGTCGTCCGGCCGCGAGTCGATCGAGCGCATCGCAGGCACCACGAGCGCGACGCCCAGCAGGATCGCGGGGATCGGCGCGACGAACGCCCATCGCCAACCGACGGTCGACGCGAACACGCCGCCGAGCGGCGGGCCGAGGAGTCCCGGGAGCACCCACATCGAGGCGAGCAGCGCCATGACGCGCGGGCGGAAACGATCCTCGTACGCCTTCGCGACGGTCGCCATCGACGCCGTGTACACGCCGCCGCCGCCGAACCCCTGGACGAACCGCCCGACGACGAGGACGAACATCGTCGGCGCGAGCGCGGCGATCACGAGTCCCGTGGCGTAGACCACCACCGACACGGAGAGGACCTTGCGCGGGCCGAGTCGGTCCGACAGCCGGCCCGCGATCGGAACGCCCACCAGCGATGCCAGCATGAACGCGGTGAATGCCCACCCGTACAGCGCGAGCCCGCCGAGGTCGTCCTCGACCGCCGGCATGATCACTGCGACGATCAGCGCCTCCATCGCGACGAGCGCCTCGAGCAGAAGGAGCCCGAGCGTCAACCGTCCGCGTTGCCCCGCGAACACCTCGCGCCACGGCGGCGGCTCGACCGCGGTGCGGGTGGCGGGCTCCGAGACACTGGCCATCGACCCCGCAGGGTATCGGCGCGGTCTTGTCCCGCGATGGGGCGGCCGTCATCCTCCGGCGATGGATCGCGATCTGTCGGACGTCCAGGCCTACTACGAGCGGGACGAGGAGCGCGAGCGTCTCTCCGGCGGCATCGGTCTCATCGAGTTCGAGCGCACGAAAGAGATCCTCGGTCGCGGCCTCCCGTCACCGCCCGCGGTCGTCGCCGACGTCGGCGGTGGAGCGGGACGGTACGCGCTCTGGCTGGCCGGTCTCGGGTACGAGGTGCGTCTCCGCGATCTCGTCGCGCTGCACGTCGATCACGCGCGTCGTGACGCCGAGGAGGCCGGGATCCGGATCGACGCCGCGGTGGCGGACGCGCGCTCGCTCGACCTCGCGGACGAGAGCGCCGACGCAGTGCTGCTGCTCGGCCCGCTCTATCACCTGACCGAGCGCGGCGATCGGCTGGCCGTGCTCCGCGAGGCACGTCGGATCCTGCGTCCGGGCGGCGCGGTGATGGCCGCGGCCATCTCCCGCTGGATCCCGCGGCTCGACGGCCTCGTCCGGCATCGCGTCTACGAGCGCTTCCCCGAGACGCTCGACCTCGTCGACGAGGTGGAGCGTTCGGGCGAGATGCCGTCGCTCGAACCGGGTGGGTTCGGCGGCTACTGCCACCGCCCCGACGAGTTCCGAGAGGAGGCGGAGGCGGCTGGCCTCGAGGTGGAGGACCTCGTCTCCGTCGAGGGGATCGCGTTCGCCCTGGGGGACCTCGACGAGCGGCTCGCCTCTCCGGAGGCGACCAAGATCCTGCTCGACGCGGCCCGAGCGATCGAGCGCGTGCCCGAGCTCCTCGGCCTCGGTCCGCACCTCATCGTGACCGCCCGGCGACCCGACGCTCGCTGAGTCAAGCTTCCGACCGCATGACCCCGGCGACCGAGGCGTGCGCCGGCGCCCGGAGGGGTAGACGCCGGGCCGTGGACATCGTGGCGCTCGTGGCGTGGATCGTGACCGTGCTCGGTGGGATGACCCTCGCGGCGCTGTGGGGTCGTCGCGGCGGGGCGACCCAGCCGCAGGACGAGTCCGAGGGACGCGGCAAGCCCGGGATCGCGATCCCGGTGCTGGTGCCGCACGCGCTGCTCGCGATCGCCGGGCTGGTGATCTGGGCGGTGTACGTCACGCGCGACGACTCGCGCGGGATGAGCTACACACCGGGGTTCGCGGTCGGAGTTCTCGCGATCGTGATCGCCCTCGGGCTCGTGATGTTCCGGCGGTGGTCGCTCGCGCGCCGCGATCGCGACGTCGGCGGCGAGGCGGAGCGCCGGCTCCCCGTCGCGTTGGTCACGCTCCACGGGCTCGCCGCGGCGACGACGTTCGCGCTGGTCGTGGTCACGCTCTTCGACTGACGAGCGCCGGGAGCCGGGACTTGTCTACCGATCGGTAGAGAGTCCATAATCTGCCGCGTGGTAGAGAACAACGAGGCGTCCAGGCCGAGCCGGGCGACCTCGATCGTCAAGCGGCTTGCCGGCAAGAACGTGCTGGTCACGGGGGTGACCGGCTTCCTCGGCCAGGCCGTGGTCGAGCGGCTCCTCTACGACTTCGACCGGACCATGATCACCGTCCTGGTGCGTCCCCAGCTCGGGTCGGGCGGCCGGCAGCGGCTCGAGTCGATGATCGGGCGGCCGACGTTCAACGCGCTCCGCGACAAGGTCGGACCCGAGGGGATCACGGCGATGCTCGACGAGCGGGTGCGCGTCGTCGAGGGCGACTTCGCGTCGACGGATCTCGAGCTCCCCGGCGACCTCGACGTCGTGATCCACTGCGCGGCCACCGTCAGCTTCGATCCGCCGATCGACGAGGGCTTCCAGACGAACCTGCTCGGCGCGGTCCGGTTCTACGAGGCGGTTCTGCGCACGAACACCGCGCCGCACCTGCTGCACGTCTCGACCGCGTACGTCGCGGGCGTGCGCAAGGGCGTGATCCCCGAGGCGACGCTCGACCACCGCGTCGACTGGCGCACCGAGGCCGAGCTCGCGCTCCAGGCCCGCAAGGACGTCGAGGCGCAGAGCCGCAAGCCCGAGCTGCTCGACTCGTTCCTGCGCAAGGCGCGCGACGAGCACGGCCGCGCCGGACCGCAATCCGTCGCCGACGACGCTGAGGAGCGCCGCAAGCAGTGGGTGACGAAGCGGCTCGTCCAGTACGGGCGCGCGCGAGCGCAGACGCTCGGCTGGCCGGACAACTACACGTTCACGAAGGCGATGGGCGAGCGCGCCGTCGAGGAGCTCGCGAAGGAGCACGCCGCTCCGCTGTCGATCGTGCGCCCCTCGATCATCGAGTCCGCGTACCGCCACCCGTTCCCCGGATGGATCGAGGGCTTCAAGATGGCTGAGCCGATCATCCTCGCGTACGGCCGCGGAACGCTGCCCGAGTTCCCGGGCATCCCCGAGGGCATCTCCGACATCATCCCGGCGGACTACGTCGTGAACGCGATGCTCGCGGTCGCGGCGAACCCGCCCGAGCCGGCGACGCCCGCGTACTACCACGTGTCGAGCGGCGCCCGGAACCCGCTGCAGTTCAAGGGTCTGTACGAGTACGTCCGCGAGTACTTCCAGGCGCACCCGCTGCCGGAGGCCGGCCGCGGCGAGATCAAGGTTCCCGAGTGGACGTTCCCCGGCAACCTCAAGACCGAGCGGATGCTGAAGACCGCCGAGCGCGCCGTCGAGCTCGCCGACAAGGTCGTCACCCACCTGCCGAAGTCGAAGAAGATGCGTGACTGGATCGCGCGCGTCGATCGCGACAAGGGACGCGTCGAGTTCATCCGTCGCTACTCGGATCTCTACGGCTCGTACACCGAGGCCGAGGTGATCTACACCGACGACCGGATGCTCGAGCTGTTCC
>DASPIF010000279.1:0-6238 GCA_035629255.1 Actinomycetota bacterium
GCAGAACAGCGGTGTCGAGAACACGACCAGCGCCGGGCGTCCGGCCTCGAGCGCATCCGCGATCGTGGTCTCGTGCAGGATCTCGTCGGGGACCTCGCCCTCGCTGACGGCGCGCGAGTCGATCGCCCCGAGCGGCGCGTCCTCGGAGTCGAGCGTCAGGTTCTCGGTCTCGAGCGCGGACATCCCCGGGGCCGGCAGGAGCGGCTCGTCGTTGACGGGCAGCACGGTCGTCGCCGTCATCGGGCCCTCGCCCTCGACCTCGACGGAGACGTCCACCTGCCAGAACCCCTCCTCGTCGAAGGTCACGTCCTCGGCCTGGTACACGCCGCGTGCCTCGGACGGTTGCGTGATGGCGGCGGTCGCGCCGCCGGCGGGGGTCCCCGGCGTCGGGAGGTAGACCCCCGTCGCCGAGGGACCCGGGCGAGCATCCGTCGGCGTCTGGGAGGTGCCCAGGTACGAGAACCGGAAGTCCGCGGACCCGTAGCTGACGAGCCGTTGATCGTTGAGGACCAACCCGATGCCGATCCGCTGCGGTGCGCCGACGTAGTGGTCGGTCGTCGCGAGGATCGCGTTGAGCTCCGGCGAATCCCGGGTGGGCGTCGGGTCGGGATCGCCGTCCCCGCCCGTGCACGCCGTCGCCACGGCGACGAGCGCGACGAAGGCCAGGGATCGGAAGCGGGACATCCCGTCCATCTTCCCGCGACATCGCCGTTCCGTCAGCGTCACCGCTCGCACCCTGGGGGCGAGATGCCGAGTGCATCCAGCGCGACCGTCGCGGCGACGCGCAGGAGGGCGACGTCGGCGTCGAAGCCGGGTGGCAGCCCGCTCTCCTCGAGCGCGGCCTCGACGCGCTGCTTCGCGATCAGGAGCTCGGCGTCCGAGCCGGGATCCGCGGCCGCGGCGGCCGACACGACCTCGTGCAGCGTCGCGTGGGCGCGGTCGTAGAAGGCGGCCCGCGCCGGCTCGAGGTCGCTCGCGGCCTCGATCTCGCAGAGCGCCTCGATCGCGGTCGCGGCGAGCTCGGGGTCGACGCCGGATGACGTGCCCGACGTGAGCGGTGGCGCGTCCCCACCGCCGCACGCGCTCGCGGTGACCGCGAACGTGACGAGCGCGAGGACGAGGCGTGAGCGACGCACGGCGACATCTTCCCAGCGGGGTGTTCGGAGGTCGCCTCAGTCCTGGGTCGCGATCGCGCCCTCGAGCCGCAGGAGGAAGGCCTTGCGCCATTCCTGGCCGCCGTACTTGCCGATCCCGCCCGTCGTGGGGACGACGCGATGGCACGGGACGACGATCGGGACCGGGTTCTCGTGGAGCGCGTTCCCCGCGGCGCGAGCCGCGCGAGGGCTGCCCGCGAGCTTGGCGACCGTGCCGTACGTCGACACGGCGCCGAAGGGGATCCGCGCGGTCTCCTCGAGGACGCGACGGGAGAACCCGCCGGGGATCAACGACCAGTCGATCCTCGCGCGGAAGCGGCGCGTCGCGCCGTCGAAGTACGCGTCGAGCTGGCGCCGGATCGTCTCGGTCATCCGCGGCGACGCGAGGACCCGCGGCGAGAGCGTCGCGAGCTCTTCGAGCACGTGGTCCTCGGGCTCCTCGGGGAACGCCACCCGGACGAGGCCCTCCCGCGTCGAGGCGACCAGCAGCCGTCCCACCGGGCTGTCGACCGCGGCGTACCCGACGTCGATCAACCCGAGCCGCTTCGCGCGCGCCTCGAAGGCCGCCGAGGCCGCCGCCGCCGCGGCACCGAGATCGAGATCGGATGCGATCGGGAGCCGGCTCACGCGAGCACCTCCTGGAACGACCGGAGCTTGCGACGGCCCTCGTACGCGTTCGCCCGCGCGGCCTCTTCGGAGGTCCCGAGCGCCGCCGCGATGTCGGCGTACGGGAGGTCGAGCACGTAGCGATGGATCACCGCGGCGCGCTGCAACGGCGGGAGACCGGCGACCGCGCGCCAGAGCTCGGGTCGTCCGTCCGGCGTCTCGGGCGCGGCGATCTCGGGCACCTCCTCGACCGGCACGGGGCGTCGCTTCGTGGCCCGCCAGTGGTCGAGGGTCTTCCGCGTCGCGATCGTGAACAGCCAGCCACGGAGGTTCGATGCGTCGCGCAGGCTCGGATAGGCGCGGAGCGCGGAGAGGAAGGTCTCCTGGAAGCAGTCGTCGGCGTCCTGCGGGCCGACGGACGCGACGAGGAAGCGGTAGACGTCCACGCGGTGCTCCTCGAGCAATCGTTGGAAGGGCGGGAGTTCCATCCGTCCGAAGGAACGCTCGCCGCCGCTCCGGCGTGAGACCGGAGGCCCTGAGCGTCCGCTCACACCGGCGGCCACGGGTAGGGCCGCTCGGGCCCCGGCCGGGGGAGGCGGCCGGTGCCGAGCAGGGTGTCGACGCGTCCCACGACGGCTCCGACCTCGGCCGGCGACAGCAGCGACGCCAACCGGTCGCGGACCCGGTCCTGTTCCAGCGCCGCCCGGAACGAACGCAGGTCGTCGCCCTCCGCGGGCGTGATCGGTTCGCCGGCGAACGCCCAGATGACGGTCCGGAGCTTCGGCTCGACGCTGAAGCACACGCCGTGATCGACGAAGAAGAGGTCGCCGTCTTCCGCGAGCAGGCAGTGACCGGATTTGCGGTCGGCGTTGTTCACGACCTCGTCGAACAGCGCGACACGCCGGAACGTCGCGAGGTGGCGTGGGTCGTCCTGCATCGTGAAGTAGTGATGCTCGGGATCGAACGGAAGGAACCGCTGGACCGATCCGACCCCGTGGGGGCCGTCTCGCTCGAGCGTCGGCGGGATCCGTGGCCACCCGAGCGCGGTCGCGACCACGTACGCCGCGACCTCGCGCCGGAACAGCGTCCCGTCCGGGAAGTCCCACAGCGGCGCCTCGCCCACCTGCGGTTTGTAGACCGCGAGCAGCTCGTCGACGCCGGTCCGCACGCGCGCGAGGAAGGTGTAGTTGGAGGACCGGGGGAGCAGCCCGAGGAGCTCGAGCTCGCCGCGGGCGAGGGTCTCCAGGACCTCGGCGTCGGTGAGCGAGAGGTCGTCCGGCGCGATCACGCGCCCGAAGGATGGTGGCCGTTCATCGCGGGGCAGACGTGGTCGCGCCCCGGATCGAGCGGGTTGCCGCAGAACTGACACCGGGGACGCCCTCGCGCCGCCACCGCCGAGCCGTAGCGCGAAAGGGCGAGCATCTGCTCGCGCGTCGCCCACAGGCGCACGCGCCCGGGCTCCGGCGTCTCGATCAGTGCTTCTTCCTCTTCTTCGTCCTCGGGGATCAGCTCGATCAGCTCGAGGACCATGCGATCCCGGTCCTCGGCGTACCCGATCGACAGGCGTCCGGCCCGCCAGAGGGGCTCGAGCGGCGGCTCGAGCTCGAGCGCGTCGTCCGCGGGGCCGTCGCCGGTCTCGAGGTCGATCGTCGCGAGGATCTCGAGGATCGAAGACGCGAGCAGCTCGACCTGTTCCTTCTCGACGCCGATCGTGATGGTCCGCTCGCCCTCGCGCGCCTGGATGAAGAAGGCGCGCTCGCCGGGCTCGCCGACCGCGCCCGCAGTGATCTTGTCGACGTTCTCGAGATCCATCGCGACCTATCCTCGCACCTGGGGTCGGGTCCGTGGCCGGCGCGGGACCAGTGAGCCCAGATCACCGGTGTCGTTGACCTTGACGAGCCGCGGGAGCCCGCCGCCGACGGCCACGATGCTCACCGACGCGGGGTCGACGACCAGTCGCTGGAGTTGGTCGAGGTGCATCCCCGCGTAGTGCGCGAGCGCCAGGCGGATCACGTCGGCGTGCGTGACGACGGCGACGATGCCCTTCGGATGCTCCTGCGCGATGCGGTCGATCTCCGCGACCGCCCGGTCCTGAACGCCGAGCAGCGTCTCGCCGTCCGGGAACCGGACCGCCGACGGCGCCTGTTGCACGACGCGCCACAGCTTCGTCCGGCGCAGCTGCGAGAGCGAGCGGCCCGTCCACTCGCCGTAGTCGACCTCGAGCAGCGAGCGCCGGACCCGGACGGCGAGCCCGCGGGCGCGCGCGAGCGGCGCGGCCGTCTCGCGACAGCGTTCCAGCGGGCTCGAGTAGATCGCCTCGACCGGGATCCCTTCGAGCCGCCCGACGAGCCCCTCCGCCTGCGCGCGACCGTGCGTGTTGAGGTGGATGCCTCGAGCCCAACCGGTCAGTCGTTTGCCGGCCGTATCGGTGTGACCGTGACGGATCAGCAGGACCGTGGGCATCGCCACAGGGTAGGGCGTCGCTCCTGGCGGCGCGTTGCGGGTCCGGCGGCTCAGCCGATGGGGGCTCCCGGCAGTCGGACCTCGAACGTCGAGCCGCGGCCGAGCTCGCTCCGGACGTCGACCGTACCGCCGTGGTTCTCGACGACGTGCCGCACGATCGCCAGCCCGAGCCCCGTGCCCCCGGTCTCGCGGGAGCGCGCCCGGTCGACGCGGTAGAACCGCTCGAACACGCGATCCAGATCCGCCGAGGGGATCCCGGCGCCGGTGTCGGCCACCACCACGACGACCTCCTCGTCGTCGACACGGACCGCGACGTCGATGCGGCCGCCGGAGGCCGTGTACCGGATCGCGTTCTCGATCAGGTTGCGGACGAGGAGCGTCAGGTCGCGCGTCGAGCCTCGGACGACGGCTCGGGGCGCGAGCGACCACGTGAGATCGAGACCCCCGGCCCGCGCGGCGTCGTCGAACCGTCCCGATTCCTCGCGGACGAGGTCCACGAGATCGACGTCGCCGTCGAGCGAGCTCCCGGCCTCCAGGCGCGTGAGGTCGAGGAGGTCCGACACGATCCGTGACAGGCGTTCGGCCTCGCGTTCCAGCGTCGGCGCGAAGCGTGCGACGGCGTCGGGGTCGTCCCGTGCGGCGTCGGTGAGCGTCTCGGCGACGGCGCGGATCGATGCGACCGGCGTCTTGAGCTCGTGAGACGCGTTCGCGACGAAGTCGCGACGGACGGCATCGATGCGATGCGGCTCGGTCACGTCGCGGATCACGAGGAGGACCGCGTCGCCGTCGCCGACCGGCGTCGCCGATCCCGCGAGCCATCGCGATCCGTCGGGCGTTGCGGCCTCGACCCCCGTCTCGAGGTGCACGAGCGAGGCGCGGCGCGCCGCCTCGCGGAGCTCGCGGGGGACGATCTCCTCGAGCCGGGACGGGACCGCGCCGAGGTGCATCGTGACGGCGGCGTTCGCGAACGTCGAGCGTCCGTCCCGCCCGAACAGGACGACGCCCTCCTGCATCGAGGCGAGCGCGACGGCCATCGACCGGAGCTCGGCCTCCGTGCTGCGCACCCGCGCGTCGGCACCCGCGGCCTCGGCCACGGCGACGGCGCGGTGCCGCTTCGAACGCGCCGCGCCGACGGCGATACCGAGGAGGAACGCGGCCGCCGCGGCGATCGCTCCCGCCCACACGGCGTTCACGCGGCGAGTGTAGACGCGCGCCGCGAACCCGTTCCTCCCGTTCATCGTCCGTTCATGCGGGGGCCCGGAGCCGTTCACGCCTGGTCCCTACCGTGACCCTGATCACATCCCGAACGGGCGAACGACGGAGGAGGACAGGGTGGGACGTCGGAGGATCGCAGTCACGGCGGCGGTCGCAGCGTTCGTGATCGTCGCGACCGCGTGCGCGAGCGACGGGAACGGCGGGGGCACCGGAGACGGGCGCGCGCTCACCGGCACGATCACGGTCTCGGGGTCCTCGACCGTCGAGCCGATCTCCGCGCTCGTCGCGGAGCTCTTCAACGAGACGAACCCGGACGTCGCGATCACCGTCGACGGACCGGGGACCGGCGACGGGTTCGAGCTCTTCTGCAGCGGTGAGATCGACATCAGCGACGCCTCGCGCCCGATCGACGCGGAGGAGGTGGCGCGGTGCGAAGAGAACGGCGTCGCCTACACCGAGCTCGAGGTCGCCTTCGACGGCATCACGGTGATGACGAACCCGGAGAACACCGTGGAGTGCCTGACCACGGGGGACCTCTACGCACTGTTCGGACCGGAGGCCGAGGGCAGCGAAACCTGGGCCGAAGCGAACACGCTCGCGTCCCAGGTCGGTGGCACCGGGGGCTTCCCCGACGCGCCGCTCGAGATCACCGCCCCGGGCGAGGAGTCCGGGACCTACGACGCGTTCATCGAGCTGTCGGGGATCCCCGACATCGCGGTCGAACGCGGGATCGCCGAGGAGGACGCGGAGGCGCTGCGGAAGGACTACCAGCCGTCGCCGAACGACAACGTGATCCTCCA
>DASPIF010000280.1:0-10959 GCA_035629255.1 Actinomycetota bacterium
CGCGACCTCGTCCTCGAAGGGACCGGCCACGGGTACCTCCCCACGGCGGCGCAGCTCGCGCTCGTCCTCGCGGTGGCGGGGATCGCCGCCATCCTCGCCTCCGGCATCGCGTCGCGCTCGAGGACCGAGGAGCCGTCGGTCGTTCGGCTCGCCGTTCGCCTCGCGGCCGTCCAGATCGTCGCGTTCGCAGCCCTGGAGGTCGTCGAGCGCTCGGTCGCGGGTGCTCCGCTCGGCGATCTCGTCGCCGATCGCGTGCTTGCGATCGGCGTCGCCACGCAGCTCGGGATCGCCGTGGTGTCCGCGCTCGTGGTCCGGTTGCTCGGACGTGGCGCCGCGCGTGTCGGCGAGATCGTCCGCGCGCGGACGTCTGCCGCACGGCCGGCCGCCGGATCGCTCGCGATCGCATCGCACGCGCCGTGGGCGCCGGCGCGGTTCACCCTCCCCGCGGACCTGATCCGCGGTCCTCCCCCTCGCTGACCGACCTCGGTCCACCGCGCCGTGTCGGCGCGCACGAGAGGAGAGGAGTCACCATGAGGCGCCCCGCATGGCGGGCGGCCGGAGCGGCCGCGATCGTCGGAACCGTTCTGGTCGTCGCACCGATCGCCGCGCACGCTCACGAGACCGTGCAGCGCGGCGATCTCGAGATCGTCGTCGGCTTCGGCACCGAGCCCGCGTACCTCGGGCAGCCGAACAGCGTCCAGGTCGTGCTCACCCACGGCGGCGAGCCGGTCGTCGACCTCGGCGACACGCTCGCCGTGGAGGTGGGCTACGGCGACGAGCAGCCCGTCGAGCTCACGCTCGAGCCGAACTTCGCGGTCGGCGCGTACGGCGAGCCGGGCGATTACCGCGCGTGGTTGATCCCGACCGCCGCGGGTCCCTACACGATCCATCTCAGCGGCACGGTCGACGGCGAGCAGGTCGACGAGACCATCACGTCGGGGCCCGACACGTTCAGCGAAGTGGAGAGCGGCAGCGAGATCATGTATCCCGTCGAGGCACCGGCGACGACCGACCTCGTCGAGCGCATCGAGCGCGAGTCCGCGCGCGTGGCGGACGCGGCGGAGAGGATCGATGCCGCCCAGATGCGCGCGGCACAGGCGACGGACAACGCGTCGTCGGCACGGACGATCGCGTCGGTCGGCGTCGGGATCGCGCTGCTCGGCGTCGCCTCCGCCGGGACGGCCGCGCTCGTCGGTCGGCGCCGGCTCCGAACGGTCCGATAGGGATGCTCGCCCACGCCGGCGGCGCCGACGAGCTCGCCGCGACGATCCTCGCCGCTGCAGGTCTCGTCCTCGGGTGGATCGCGGTCACGAGGCTGCGGGGACGCGGGTTCGGCCGCGTGCCTAGGGCCTTCGCGGTCGGCCTCGGCGTGCTTGCGCCACTCGCGCTGGTCGCGTCGGTGCTCGCGCCGACGTGGTTCGGACCGACGACGGGCGAAGGGCCGCGTCCGCGCTCGACGGCGACGATCGCGTTCGTCGAGCCGGCGCCGGGCGACGTCGTGCGGGGCGAGGAGGTCGCCATCGATCTCGCGATCGAGGGCGGGCGGATCGTGTCCGAGACCACGACGAACGTCACGCGCGACACCGGCCACGTCCACGTCTACCTCGACGGCGAGCTGCTCTCGATGACGTATGGCGCGGAGCAGACGCTCCCCGTCGCGGACCTCGAACCCGGAGCGCACCGCCTGCTCGCCGAGTTCGTGGCCGCCGACCACGCGCCGTTCGCGCCACGCGTCACCGCGATGGTCACCTTCGTGAAGGAAGACCCGTGAGGTCGCGTCACGTGCTCGCGCTCGCGATCCTCGGTGCCACCGCGAGCGTCCCGTGGCTCGCGGGATCGGCGACGACCGCGTCGGCGCATGCCGCGCTCGAACGTTCGGCACCCGACGACGGCGCGATCCTCGAGGATGCCCCCGCCGCCATCACCCTGTCGTTCACCGAGCCGACCGACCTCTCGCTGACGACGGTGACGGTCGCGAGCTCCGCCGGGGGCGAGGTCGCGACGTCGGCCCCCGAGCACGGCGCCATCCCGCGCGTCGTGACGGTCGCGATCGAGGACGAACTTCCCGAGGGCGTCTACACGGTCGCATGGCGGACGGTCTCGACGACCGACACGCACCTCACGGCGGGCTCGTTCTCGTTCGGCGTCGGCGTCGAGACCGGCGCCGTCCCGACCGGCCCGGATCCTGGCTCGGACACCACGCCGACGCCGAGCGTGCTCTCGGTGGTGGGACGGTGGTCGCTGTACGTCGGGCTCGTGGTCCTGCTCGGGGCCGCGGCCGCCGGCCTGCTGGCAACAGGTCCGACGACGGTCGCGCGGCCGCCGGTGCTCGGCGTCGCGTGGCTCCTGACGGCGGTCGGGGTGATCGCGCTGACGCTCGCGGAGCGGACGGCCGTCGGGGTGCCGCTCGGCACGCTGCTCTCGTCGGACGCCGGGAGCGCCTACGTCCGGCTCGCGGTGGCGGTCGTCGTCGCGGGCGCGGCGGTCCTCGCGGCGGCGGTTCGCACGTCGAGGGTGACGCTCGCGTTCCTGGCCGCGACGGCGATCGCGGCGGCGCTCGCTCGCGCCGAAGGCGGACACGCGGGGGGCTCGATCCTGGGGGTCCTCGTGCAGACGCTGCACGTCGTCGGGGTCTCCGCCTGGATCGGCGGGCTGGTCTGGCTCGGACTCGGGCTGCGTCGCGGGCTCGACGAACGCGTCGTCCGGCGGTTCTCGAACCTCGCGGCCGTCGGGCTCGGGATCCTCGTCCTCACCGGGGTGCTGCGCGCGAGCGACGAGCTCGGGTTCTCGTGGTGGCTCGATCCGTTCGCGTCCGGCTACACGACCGCGCTCTCGATCAAGATCCTCGCGTTCGTCCCGCTCGTCGGTCTCGGCGCGATCAACCGGTACCGCAACGTCCCGCGGTACGCGCGTGAGGGCACGCGGCCGTTGCTCAGGTCGGTGGGCGCGGAGCTCGCGATCGCCGCCGTGATCCTCGGGGTGACCGGGACGCTGACCGGTCTCGCGCCCTCGGGATCGGAGCGCCCGGGGCGCGAACGGACCCAGGCGATGGTCGTGACCGGCTCGGACTTCGCGACGACGACGACCGTGCGGCTCCAGATCGACCCCGGACGGGTCGGCCCGAACGCGTTCGTCGCCTCGGTGAGCGACTACGACACCGGCGAGCCGGTCGAGGCGCGCAGCGTCTCGCTCCGGTTCACGTTCCCCGATCGACCGGACGTCGGCTCGACGCTTCCGCTGGAGCGCGCCGGCGATGGTTGGCGCGCGCAGAGCACCGCGTTGTCGTTGTTCGGGCCTTGGGAGGTGACGGCGCTCGTCGGCTCGCGATCGTCGGCGGTCGAGGTGCCGCTGGTCGTCGTCCCGCGTCCCCCGGACCAGCGCGTCGAGGTCTCGCGCTCGGACGGGCAGCCCGACCTGTACACGATCCCGGCCGGCGGCGGCGCCGAGCTCCAGCTCTACGTCGACCCGGGAACCGGGGGACGGACGAACCAGGTGCACGTCACGGCGTTCGACGCATCCGGCGCCGAGCTCCCGCTCCGCGACGCGACGGTCTGGGCGGTCGGGCCCGTCGGCGAGGTCCTCGAACCCGAGGTCATCCGGTTCGGCCCGGGCCACTTCGTGGCCAACGTTGAGCTCGACGCGGGGGGGTGGACGTTCGCCACGTCCGCCGAGGCCGAGGACGGGCGGACGGTCTCGGCGGTGATCGAGCAGGACCTGACGTGAGCGACGCGTCGGCACCCCGGCGCCGTAGGGTGCGGAGGGGAGGTTCGCGGATGCACGGTCGGGTCGTGATCGCGACGCTCGCGCTGACGTCGGCGCTCGTGTCGGCGGCGTGTGGCGACTCCGGCAGGCCGCCGAGCACGACCGGCGCCGGCGGCGACCGGCCGTCGAGCACGGGCACCGTCACGATCGTGTCCCCGGCCAACGGAGACGTCATCGATGGCACGAACGTGGATCTGCGGGTCGAGCTCGAGGACGCGCGGATCGTCCCGCAGACCACCCGCGAGATCTCGCCCGACGAGGGCCACCTCCACGTGTACCTCGACGGCGCCCTGATCTCGATGACCGAAGGGACCGAGCAGGAGGTCACCGGTCTCACGCCGGGCCCGCACCGCATCCAGGTCGAGTTCGTCGCGGCGGATCATGCGCCGTTCGATCCGCGTGTGGTCACGATCGCGGCGTTCGAGGTCCGGGCGTGAACGCGGACAGCGTGGGCCGGGCCGCACCGATGCGCGGGGTGCCGGACCAACCCCTCGTCGCGGCCGGCGCGGCGATCGTGGCGGCGGGGTCGATCGTCTTGCTCGCCCGTCCGTTCGTCGGGCTCGGCGTCGATGCGAGGACGGTGCTGTTCGCGGTGTCGTACGTCGCGATCACGCTGGCATCGATCTCGTACCCCGTGGGCGACCGCGTCTCGAGTCGGTCGACCGATCCTGCGGTCTGGCTCCCGGTGACCATCGGCGTCGGCGCGGTGGCCGGCGTGTCCGTCACCGGCACGGCGGTCCCGATGCCGGCGACGGCGCTCGCGCTCCCGCTCTCGATGATCGCGGCGGTCGCCGAGGAGGCGCTGCTCCGCCGTGTCGCGTACGCCCGCCTCGAGCGCTTCGGCCCGGCGATCGCGATCGCCGTGACCGCCGCGCTCTTCGCGTTCGTCCACGTGCCCGCGTACGGCACGACCGCGCTGCCCGTGGACCTCGGCGCCGGCGTGCTGTTCGGCTGGCAGCGGTGGGCTTCGGGAACGTGGACGGTCCCGGCGGGCACGCACGCGCTCGCGAATATCCTGGCGTCCCTGTGATGAGACGTCTCCTCACCTCGGCCCTGTCGGTCATCGCGCTCGCCGGGGCGTGCACGTCGGGTGACGGCGATCCGCTGCGCGTCGGTGCGATCTATCCGCTCTCGGGGACGCAGGGTCCGGGCGGCGTCGACGAGTACCGCGGCGTCCAGGTGGCGGTCGACCTCGTGAACGAGGACGGCGGCGTCGAGGGCCGCGCCGTCCGGCTCGTCCCGATCGACGTGCCGAGCGGCGATGCCGCGCCCGCCGCGATCGACGAGCTCGACGCGCAGGGCGTCGAGCTGGTCCTCGGGAGCTACGGCAGCACGATCTCCCAGCCGGCCGCGATCCAGGCTCGCTCGCGGGGCATGCTGTTCTGGGAGACCGGCGCGGTCGGTGAGATGACGAGCGACGGGGGTGGTTCGTCGTTCTTCCGCGTCTCGCCCAGCGGCGCCGTGCTCGGACGCAACGCCGTCACGTTCATCGCGGACCGGTACGCGCCCGTGATCGGGCGCGATCCCGCAGAGCTGCGCTGGGCCGTCACCCTCGTCGACGACGCCTACGGACGCGCGGTCGCGCAGGGCGCGCTCGACGAGCTCGAGCGACGCGGTTACCCGGTCGCCGCGACGATCGCCTACGACCCCCGCGAGCCCGAGATGCGCGGCGTGGTCCGAGAGCTCGCGGCGGCCGAGCCCGACGTGCTGTTCGCCTCGGCCTACCTCGAGGACGCGATCGCGATGCGGCGCGAGATGGTTCGTCGGGCGGTCGACGTCCTCGCCGGGATCGGCACCTCGTCGAGCTACTGCATGCCCGAGTTCGGCCAGCGCCTCGGCGAGGAGGCCGTCGGCCTCTTCGCCTCCGACAAGCCCGACTCGGGCGCGCTGGGCACGGACGGCCTGTCGGCCGAGGCCGTGGAGCTGCTCGAGCGCGCCGACGCCGCGTACCGCGAGCGGTTCGACGCGTCGATGTCGGCGGCGGCGCTCGCGGGGTTCACCGGCGCGTGGGCGCTGCTCCACCACGTCTTACCCGAGGCCGACGGGCCGACCCCCGCCGCGGTCGCCGACGCCGCGGGCCGCGTCGACCTGCCCCGAGGGTCGCTGCCGAACGGGAGCGGGCTGCGCTTCGGTGCCCCGGGGACGGCGACCGCCGGCGCGAACCTGCTCGCCGAGAGCGTGATCTGGCAGTGGACGGAGCCCGGCGAGCACTGGGTCGTCTGGCCCGACCGCTACGCGACGTACGAGGTCGAGGCGATCGACCCGTTGCCGTGACGGCGCGTCGCCGCATCGTCGCGTCGGGGATCCTCGTCTCGGGTGCGTACGTCCTCGCGGCGGCTATCTCGGGCCAGCTCTCGCCGCTCGCCCGCCGGCCGTTGCTCGACGGGCTGGCACCGCCCGCGCCGTACCGCTGGGTCGACCCGCCCGCCGCGCTCGCCGCGGACAACCTGCCGCCGACGGCGGGGAGCTTCCGCGTGCCGCTCGCCGCGGCCGGGAGCGCCACCGAGGTGTTCACCACCGAGGACGCGCAGGTCACGCTGATCCTCGCCGAGCGCGCGTTCGTTCCGGCGCCCCGCGCGGACGAGGTCCGTCTCGAGGTCACGCCGGTCGCACCGTCCGACGTCGGACCGCCGCCGCCACCGCTCGAGATCGTCGGCAACGCCATCCGGATCGACGCGACGTACGAGCCGTCGGGCGAGGAGATCGACGAGGCCGCGGCGGATCTCCGCGTCGTGCTCGTCTATCCGTTCGAGCCGAACCAGCACGGCGGACACACGATCGTGACGTCGGCAGACGGACAGACGTGGACGGCCGCCGAGACGAACGACCTCCCGAGCATCCAGCAGGCCGACGGGCTCGTGACCTCGCTCGGTTACGTCGCGGTCGCGAGCGAGCCCGGCGTCTCGCCGAGCGCGGCCCCGGAGTCCGACGTCGCCACCGGGCCGGCGATCGCGATCGGTATCGGGCTCGTGATCCTCGTGGCGATCACCGTGTTCCTGCTGCGCCCGCGGCGCTAGCCGCAGACCGGCGCGAGCAAGGGATACGGGTTCACGGCGGGTTGCGTGTAGCCAGTGATGATCGAGTACCCGTACGGGCTGGCGGGCCAGCTGCTCGGCGTCGTGTTCGGGTGCCACTCGAAGTGCAGGTGCGGCGTGCTCGACGAACCGGTCGACCCGACGTACCCGACCACCTGACCTGCCTGGACCGGCCCGGTGTATCCCGGCTGCACGAGGTGCGCGTAGTAGGCGTAGCCGAGCGGGCCGTAGACGTGCACCGAGTTGCCGCCGAGGCCGTTGTAGGACGCCCGCGCGTACCCGTCGAAGACCGCGTAGAGCTCGGTCCCCTGCGGCGAGATGATGTCGTTGCCCGCGTGCGGGTGGTACCCACCGCCGTACCTCGGCGCGCCGAACCCGTCATAGAGCGCGCGCGGCTGGCCGACGGGACACACCTTGAGGAGCTCGTTCGCGTAGAACTTGAGCCCCGTCAGCGCAGCGAGCTCGCGCTGCCACTGACGCCCGAGCTTCTTCGCGAGCTCCTCGGCGCGCGCCTCCTTCGCGTTGAGGTCGGCGAGGATCCCCTGCGCCTCGGCGAGCTTGGCCTCGACCTCCGCCTGCAGCCCTTCGACCTTCGCGAGCGCGTCGGCGGCGTCGCCCTGGAGCCGCATCTGCTCCCTGCGTTGGACCGAGAGCTCGTTCTTGACGTTCTGGACCTCGGTCGCGAGATCGACGTCGACCTGGCTGAGCGCGTTGACGAACTCGACGCGCGCGGACAGGTCGGTGAACGACGACGCGCCGAGGAGGAACTCGAGCTCGTTGCCAGGCCCGACGATGTACGCCTCGCGCGCCCGGTCGTCGAGCTCTCCCTGGAGCGCGCGGAACGCGTCCTGCGCGTCGTGCAGCTCGTTCTGCGTGTTGCGGAGCTCCAGCGTGATCTGCTCCCACCGTCCGAGCGCCACCTCGTAGCGCTCGGCGATCACCGCGGCCTCGGCGTTCAGCGCGCTGAGGAAGTCCTGCTGCCGCTCGATGTCGCGCCGGAGCTGCGCGAGCTCGGCCTTGGCGGCGTCGTACTTCTCCTTCGTGGAGGGAGCCGCGACCGCGACCGAGGCGAGTCCCGCCACCAGCGCCGTCGCGAGGACCACGCCGAGGGCGCGGCGAAGGGACGTGCGGCGGGCGCGTGTGGAGTTGTCGGCCATGGGAAGGGCCTCTTGGATACCGAACCCCCCAGGCGGTGTCAACGACGCGCCCGGCTCGCACGGCATGGCAGGCACCGGATGCGGGCGGATCAGGACAGGTGCGTACCCGGCAAGCCGAGCGCGCGCGCGATCAGCAGTCGCTGGATCTCGCTCGTGCCCTCGCCGATCTCGAGCGCCTTGGCGTCGCGGTAGTACCTCCCGACCGGGAAGTCCTCCGTGAACCCGTACCCGCCGTGGACCTGGACCGCGTCGCGTGCGCACGTCACCGCCGTCTCGCTCGCGAACAGCTTCGCGATCGATGCCTCGGTCGCGAACGGCTCGCCGCGATCGCGCAGCACCGCCGCGTTCCACACCGCGAGCCGCGCGAGATCCACGCCCACCTTCATGTCGGCGATCGTGAACTGGAGCGCCTCGAACGAGCCGATCGGCCGGCCGAAGGCCTCGCGCTCGGTGGCGTACCGGACGCTCTCCTCGAGGCACCCGCGGGCGACGCCGACCGACATCGCGCCGATCGCGACGCGGCCGTCGGCGAGCGTCTCGAGGAACTGCGCGTACCCGCGCCCCCGAACGCCGAGCAGGTGGTCCTCGGGGACGCGGACGCCGTCGAAGCCGAGCTCGTGCGTGTCGCTCGCGCGCCATCCGACCTTGCGGTAGCTCGGACCGACCGTCAGGCCAGCTGTGCCCGCCGGGACGACGATCGTCGACGTGCCACCCGCCTCGTCGTCGCGCGCGGCGACGATCACGAGCGACGTGATCGGCGTCCCAGAGTTCGTGATGAACGCCTTCGAGCCGTCGATCGTCCACTCGCCGCCCGCGAGGCGGGCCGTCGTCGCCAGGGTCCGCGCGTCCGAGCCTCCGCCGGGTTCGGTGAGGGCGAACGCGCCGAGCGCCTCGCCGCGGACGAGGGGCCCGAGCCACCGCTCCTTCTGCTCGTCCGTCCCGAACCGGACGAGCGGGTTCGCGGCGAGGCCGACCGCCGCCTCGAGCGTGATCGCGATCGACGAGTCGTACCGTCCGATCTCCTCCAGCGCGAGGCAGAGCATGAGCAGGTCGCCGCCCTGACCGCCGACGTCCTCGGGGAACGGGATCCCGAACAGGCCGAGGTCCCCCATCCTGTGGATCGTCTCGAGCGGGAACTCCTCCCGCTCGTCGAACGCGGCCGCCTGCGGCGCGACGACCTCCTCGGCGAACCCGCGCACGAGGTCACGGAACGCACGTTGTTCCTCGGAGAGCGAGAGGTCCACCGCGGCGAGACTAGCCCTTCCCACCGACCTCGGGTGGGTGGGACCATGGGCCGGGATGTCGGTCACCGAGATGGGCTCGGACGAGCAGCTCCTCGCCGCCCGGGACGCCGCGGCGCGCCGCGATTGGGTCACCGCGTTCGAGGCGTTTTCGGCCGTCGACGCCCGCGCGCCGCTCGCGCCCGAAGACCTCGAACGCGTCGCCAAGGCGGCGTGGTGGACGGGCCGGTCGAACGAGTCGATCGAGGCGCGCGAACGGGCGTTCGCGGGGTACCTCGATCGCGGCGAGACCGAACGTGCCGCGTTCTGCGCGCTGACCCTTCGGCGCGAGTACGCGGCCAAGCTCGCATCGTCCGTCGCACAGGGCTGGCTCTCGAGGGCCGAGCGGTTGCTCGCGGACACCGACGGGACCCCGGCGCACGCCTACCTCGCGATCGCGCACGCCGAGGCCGCGTGGCACGGAGGCGACTTCGACGGCGCGCTCGCGCACCTGGACCGCGCGACCGAGCTCGCCGGTCTCACCGGCGAGCGCGACCTGCTCGCGTGGGCCGTGATGCGTCGCGGCGAGGTGCGGTTCGCGATGGGCGACGTCGAGGGCGGATGGAAGCTCCTGGAGGAGGTGGCGGTCGCCGCGGTGGGCGGCGAGCTCGGCGCGTACACCACCGGCGCGGTGTTCTGCAACGTGATCTCGACGTGCCGCGAGCGCGTCGACCTGGCGCGCGGCAAGGAGTGGGGCGACGCCGCGAAGCGTTGGTGCGACCGTCAGGCGATCAGCGGCTTCCCCGGCGTCTGTCGGATCCGACGCGCCGAGATCATGCGGCTCCTCGGTTCGCTCGCCGACGCGGAGCGGGAGATCCGCAAGGCGTGCGAGGAGCTGCCGCCCTTCTCGCCGTACTTCACCGGCGAGGCGTTCCACGAGCTCGGCGAGGTGCGGCTGCGGCTGGGCGATCTCGCCGACGCCGAGGAGGCCTTCCGTGAGGCGCGCGCGTTCGGCTCGGACCCGCAGCCGGGCGAAGCGCTCCTGCTCCTCGCGACGGGACGCACCGATGCGGCCGCCGCCTCGATCCGCGCCAGCCTCGACGGGGCCGACGCGCCGCTCGCACGCGCGAGGCTGCTGCCCGCGCTCGTCGAGATCGCCCGCATGCGCGAGGACGTGGCGTCCGTCGCCGACGCCGCGGCCGAGCTGGAGTCGATCGCGGGCGAGTTCCCGATCGCCGCGATCGAGGCGAACGTCGATACGGCTCGCGGCGTCGAGGCGCTGCTGCGCGGCGCGACCCCCGAGGCCGCCGCGTGGTTCCGCTCGGCGCGCCAGCGGTGGCGGGCGATCGACTCGCCGTACGAGATCGGCCGGACGAGCGCGTTGCTCGCCGAGGCGCTCGCCGCCGGCGGCGACGTCGACGCCGCGTCGATCGAGATCGAGACCGCGCGATCGACGTTCGAGCGGCTCGGCGCGGCGATGGACGAGCGCGCGGCGGCGCTGCGTGCGGCGACGTGGTCGAACGCGCAGACGGACGCGAGCATCGTCGAACGCACCCTGATGTTCACCGACATCGTCGGATCGACGGCGCTGCTCGAAGCGATCGGCGACGAAGCGTGGACGTCGCTTCGCCGCTGGCACGACCTAGCGTTGCGCGCCTGCGTGGACGCGCATGGCGGCGAGGAGGTCGACCACACCGGCGACGGCTTCTTCCTCGCGTTCGAGGACGCCGGAGCGGCGGTCGCGTGCGCGATCGACATCCAACGGCGCTTCGCGGAGCATCGCCG